>JALQUL010000167.1 GCA_023260735.1 Limnohabitans sp.
GATTTGGCTGAGGATTGCACTCAAAAACCACTGCATCAAACAATCAGCCCAATACAACAGCTGCAGGTGAGTTATTCAGACCATCCTAAGATTGGTTGAATAAAGTGCTTTGGCTTTCACAGACCCATTACAGCTGTAGTATGCAGTTAGCAAAACCAGCGTATTTATAACAAACGCTTCTAGCAAGTTAACAAAAAACTAGATGAAAGCCTCTTGATTTAATTGATAGCCTGCTAGAGTCTGTAAAAAAACTCTTTGTATGCCTTGTGTTTGAACACAAACTCGCACATGTTTAAGCGAGGTACCTTCATTTTTATAATAAGCAAAAAATTGGGCAAAAAGACTAGCACAATGGTTAGGCGGACAAGCTAAAGTTCCTGTTGCCATCGCCGGTATAGCCAAAGATTCAATTTGTTGATGATTGACTATCATCATAATGGATTCTAAGGCGTTGGCTAGAATTAGCAAGGCATCGGGCTCGGTATGAAAAGGGGCAATAGAGGCATGAATAATATAACTATTCACCAAATTAAAACCAGGGCTTAACACCGCATTACCGTAAGCCAAAGGAGTGTGTTGATCACAAAACTCTTTAAGTTGAGGCCCAGCTGCCTCATGAATAGGACCCGCTACCCCTGAGCCAATACCTGTACCCGCCCGCATAAATGGGTTCACCGCATGCACAACGGCTTGCATATCGGCTTGGTGGGCAATATCGGTAATTGAAACATCAATTCTCATGAAGGCACTACAGGTTAACTAAAAATATGAGTGTTTGAAATGCAAAATTATTTACAAATGAAACTATATCTAAATTTTATACTCTTAAAGCAATAGATTTTAATTTTATGTAAAGAAATAATAACTAAACCCTCGATGATGGGTATTACATCTTGAAAACTCATTCAAACCATTAAAATAACAACCTCAAAAAATAACTTTTATTCTTTAGCTGTTATAGTTTTCAATAACATTAAAAAACTAACCCCAAAACTTACCACTTTTTTTATCCTTTTTGAAGTACTCAATCCAATTATTTGACTTCAATAGTTAGACAATGCTTGAGTAAAAAAGCTACCGAACATACTGGTGCTTTGGTATATGAAAAAACCGCTTACATTAACTAAAATTTTGCTGGAATTATCTTTTTGAAAATACAAAACCCAGCCATAGCCATTAAAAATGCAATTGAAATGAAATGCAATAAAAGAGTGCTTAATTTTTAGAAAATTTATTGGATTTTTCCCACCAATATTCTGACTGTTTTAAATCAATTGCAACGCCAATACCCCTTTGATACATTTCAACCAATTCAATCATGGCGTCTGAATTTCCCATTTCTGCTGATTTATTAATCCAAGAAAATGCCTCTTTGTCGTTTTTAAATGTCCCTAAACCCTTGCGATAATAAACGCCTAGTTGGTGCATCGCTTGCGGATTGTGGAGTACAGCAGCATTTTTAACTAATTCAAATGCTTTTTTCAGATCTTTTTGAACCACAATTCCATTCGCATAAAAGTGTGCTAATTGAGTCATTCCTATGGGATTAATAAGATCGGCTGCCTCTTTAGATAAATCGTAGGCCTTTACTATATCGACATCTACCACTCGACCATTTTTATAAAAATTGGCTAATTCGGTCAATGAGTTGGTATTGCCTAATTCTTTTGCCCTCGAATACCATTCAAAAGCCAGTTTTTCGTCTTTAGTCGTGCCAAGCCCATGCATATAAAAATAAGCCAAACTATGCATTAATAATGGATGATTGGACTTAGCTAGCACGCATTTTATATTTTTAAAATAATTTTCAATTTTAGGATTGGTGGATTCGTTTAATTGATAGTTATTTACCAATAAAAAAGTGGCTTTTGCATTGCATAAATCCGATTGTTTTTCTAACTCATCAATTTCTGAATCTTTTATATACAAAGATTCATTACGCCACAAAGTGTCGGTTGTCATTAGATTTTCAGGTTGTAAATCAATGACATCTTGAGGAGTAATTTCGAACGAATCATTGGGAAGAACTGCAAGGGCTAGTTCAATTGAATCGGAATGATTGCTTGGCAAATCGGGAACCAATACGGGTGTCAAACTATTGGTACTTGAAATATTCGGTTTTATTTCATTGCCACTATTGGGCTTTTGCATTGTGGTATTGGTCGAAGCGAGTATATGAGCCAATTGAAACTGAGTCGATGGATGAGCAACTAAAAAGGTGTCCACTCTTAAATTACCAGAGCGGGTGGGACTTTGTTTGTTAAGTGTAGCCGTTTCAACCTCTTGTGCCACATTGTCTAAGGCAATTAAAATTGGTAGTTCTTTTTTACTAAAATTTTTAGCCAAACTTGCTGCATAAGTACTATTTTTTCCGCTGCCATCTTCTGCTACTTTACCCTCTTCTGTTGCATAGGCAATTAACATACCTTTGGTATCGGCCTGACTCATACGAGCTAAACCTTTACTAGCCGATTTATATTTTGCAGTGGGGCCATCTCGGCAAGCGTCTAAAATTAACAATTTAATTTTAGAGCCAAATAAAGCATCAACCATTTTGTCAGCTGCTACAGCATTGTTATCTAACTCGAGATCAAGGTCTAAATTAGCATTGCCTGACAACTTAGGCATGTCGGTCGGTAATACATAATTTTGCTTGGCCGAATTCATCATGCCGTGACCCGAATAATAGATCAATGCTAGATCGGCATCTTTAGAGATACGTTTGAACTGCGCCAGCGAAGTATTAAGCTGTACTCTAGAGGCATTCTTAAGTACTATCACTTGATCAAAGTTTAAGTCTTTAAAAGTTTTAGCTAACAAGTCGGCGTCGTTGACTGGATTGTTTAATTTGGACTCGTTTAAATAATTAGAGTTACCAATTAATAATGCGACACGATTTTGCGCAAGTGCAATTGCCCCCATTGCAAACACAGCCAAGCATAAAAATAATTGAATAAACCAAATCATATTACAACCAAATAAATATTAAATGTTCAAATAATCATATCGAAAATTACAGTTAAAAATTAACATTTTAATTTTCATCAAAATGCTATTTTTATCTATTTATTCATTTTAACCAATGCCATACCTGACTTAAAGCATAAAACAACAAACCAGCAAGAGCACCGACTAAAGTGCCGTTAATACGAATAAATTGCAAGTCTTGGCCCACGTTGCGCTCTAGCTCGTGCACCAATTGTTCGTTATCCCATGCCTTAATCGTACTAGAAATATGTTGCTTTAAAGAAAGGCTCCATTTGGCAGAATTTTGCAACAATATTTTTTCTAGGTATTGGTTAATCGATTGACTCAGCCCTGGGTCTTTGGCCAACCGCAATGCCAGTGCCTCTAGACTGTGGTTAGCATAATGCACCATTGATGAAGTGGGAGAAGCTAAATCTAGGCATATTTTGTTTTTTAGATCTTGCCAAATAGAAGCCAAAAACTCTAAAACCACTGGCGACTCCAGACACTGATTTTTTACTGCATTTAACTCATTTTGTAGTGGTTCATTGGTTTTTAATTGCCCTAAATATTGATCTAACCAAACCGAAAAACTTTGTCGTTGGGCGTGCTGTGGGTTCTCTAAAACTTGTTGTAAATAATCCAGCATGCTTTGACTTATTTTTTGCGCAACCGAATGACTTATATTTTCTACTGAGTTAACGGTATCTAACATCCAATAGACTTTTGGATAATCTTTTTTGAGTAAATCGTCTATCTTTTGAGCGATGAAGCCATGCACCTTGGGTTGGTCTAGTACAGTAGAAATTTTCTGTAAGCCCATACTTAAAATTTCTTGATGACGATTATTTTTTGTGACTAGGTCTAGTGCTTGCTCTAGGGTACTAGCTGCATTCCAGCGGTGAGCTAAATGGGTAAAGGAGTCTAGCAAAGCCTTATTGATACTTTTATCATCTAATTGCACCATGATATCAAGCAGGGTAGATTGAAATTGTTTTACCAATTGCTCGCGCTGATTATCTTGCAACAACCATTGGCTTACCTGCTCTGAAACATTCATTTGTTGAAGCTTAAAGACCAATTGCTGGGGCTGCAAAAAATGATGATGTACAAAATTGGCCAGGCTATCGGCAATACGATCTTTACGCCTAGGAATAATAGCCGTATGAGGCAATCTAATGCCCATTGGATGACGAAACAACACCACTACAGCAAACCAGTCGGCAATTGCACCAACTGCTGCTGCTTCGGCGCCAGCCTTTAGCCAAGCCCAACCACCCTTTGCCCCCATGAACTCTGCCAAAACCAATAAGGCTAAGGCACTAACTAATAAAAGGGTAGCAACTTTGGTGGCAGAGAACTTCATGGGTGAATGGGTTAGGGTATAACTGTATTGAACCCAGTATAACGCTGAACCCAGTAAAGCTTATCGCGTAGTGTTGATATACTTAAGGTTTAAAGCTTGGTGTTTTTAACTTTATACTCTTTGCGACCTAGATCAAACAACTCTAGCAAAGCCATGGTTTTTTGCAATCTTTCTTGTTCAAGGCTTAGTTTTTTGGTACTGTCGGCGATATGACTATCGTCTCTCTGAACCAACTTAGCATCTGACAAAGAATTGAGTTCTTGTAAATGCAGACCAGCAGTTACATTAGGTAAATTGGCGTTATTTATATTTGGGATTAATTGCATGATAAATACCTCTTGCGTTACTTACACCATACAAATAGTTATAGATAAAGTCAATAATTTGAGGGGTAAATTGACTGACTAAGACACAATTTGACGTAAGACCTAAGAGATATGAATCCGATACTATTATTTTTAAGAGGGGTTAGATGAAGGATTTGAAGCAGAATTAGTTACCAGCTTAGGTTTTTCACTGTCTAATTGACGCTCTAACTCTGCCCTGACCTTTCTGACTTCACTGGCAAAATTTTTGTCATCTACTTCGGCTCTGACTTTTTCAAATTTTTGCATTAAAGAAAAATTAATTGTTCTAAATTGGTCTAATAAAGCACTTGCCTCTTGTGCTGAAAAACCTAATTGTCCAACCACCGTTTTAGCCGTATTAAGTGAACCCTCAAATAATTCGCGCTCTATGTGGATAATCCCTTTTTCCCGTAATTTAAAATAATGTGCCACATTACGAGCACGCACCACTAGAGTAACGTTAGGAAAATGTTTTTGGGCCAAGTCCACAATTTTTAAACTAGTTTCTGGATCATCTACTGCCACGACTAAAATTTTGGCTTGATGCACACCCGCAACCTCTAACAAATCGAGTCGGCTTGCATCTCCAAAATAAACTTTAAAACCAAACTGGCGCATATTTTCGATGTGTGCAGAGTCATGATCTAAAACCGTTGTGCCAATTCCTTTTAAACGTAAAGTACGACCCACTATTTGACCAAACCTACCAAAACCAGCAATCACGACTGGATTGTGATCCATTTGGGTGTCCATAATTGGATCTGATTTTTTCTGGCTATACCACTTAAACTGAAGATAGTCAGTTAACTTCATGAGCAGAGGAGAAACTGCAATAGACAGTCCAATAAGGAGGTTAAAACTAGCTCCTTGCTGGGCCGATAACAAGCCACCAGCTAAAGCCAAACCACTGACCACAAAAGCAAACTCACTGCCTTGACCTAATAGCGTGGCATAACTCAGCCTTTCACGTTTTGCAACACCTTGGCTGTAAGCTAGCAATCCCAATAAAATCATTTTAAAAAATAAAAACGCCAATAACAAAGCCAGAATTTGAACCGCATTATTGAATAACAAAGCAACATCTAAACTAGAGCCTATAGTCATAAAAAATAGACCTAAAAATAATCCTTTAAAAGGATCTAAATCGGCTTCTAATTCGTGTTTAAATTCTGAGCTTGCTAACATCATGCCAGCAATAAAAGCACCCAATCCGGATGAAATTCCCACATAGGTCATGCCCTCCATAACGGCAATTACCACTAGCAATGCGGCAGCTACAAATAACTCTCGTGAACCTTGTTGGGCTACCCAGCGCAATAATTTACCCAAGACAAATTTACCAATTAACAACAACACCAATACAGCCGCTAATGCTTTTAATCCATTAAATGGCGTGGCATTAGGACTAGGCGCTAACACCCCCACCGCAATTAATAATGGAATAGCCACCATGTCTTGAAATAATAAAACACCAAACACCGATTGACCTACAGGGGCGCTTAACAGGTTACGGTCGTTCATTAATTGCACCGCCACAGCGGTAGATGACAAAGCCAAAGTAATGCCCACAATAATGGAAGCCGTAGCACCCAAGCCTAAGCCATAGCTTGCAATCGCCATACCAGCGCCGCATACCAAGACTTGCAAGGCACCAAAGGTAAATACACTGTGACGCATGGCCCATAGACGTTTCGCATCAAGTTCAAGGCCAATGGTAAATAACATTAAGACCACGCCTAGCTCGGCCAATAAACCTACGCTACTGTTATTACCTGCAAAATTCAACCCATAAGGCCCCAAGGCCAAACCTGCCAGTAAATAACCCAGCACCAGCCCAAGCCCCAAACGTTTGGCCAAAGGGACTACCAAGACCATGGCTGCTAAATAAATAAGAACAAAGGTTAAAACATTAAGATGCATGATTTGAGGGGGAAAGCAAAAAAGAAAAATTAAAGTATCTTACTGAGAAAGCAATTCACTCCACTCTTGTTGACTAAACAAATACAGCTTTTGCGACAGGGCGTGGGTGTCATTGATAAAGTCCGATTGTTGAAGCATTTCTAACAAAGCGGTCTTGCCTAGTTCTGAGTTGCTTGGGGCGTAAAAAACATGATTACGATGCGGAAAAATAGCCAATATATCGGATTCAAAACTGTCTGCAATTTGCTGCCATAGGCTAGGAAATAACATAGTGCAAGCTTCCATATCATGGCCTACTTCCAGCTCATAAATAATGCCGTCAGTATGCACTTTTATATCGCGTAATAATTCAACCGCATTGGATAAGGCCAAGTCAGGTAGCTCTGCTGGATCAATATTGTATTGCTGACATAATCCTGCCGATACAGTGACATCACTATCACCCATATCAAGAGCAAAGGTAAGAATAAGATCACCCACCAATGACTGGCACAAAGGCATGCTGTCTTGTGTTAATTCTTGCATAGATTGCAAATAATCTAGTATTTGAATATTTTTAATTCTGGGCAATGCAAGAGGGCTAGTGCCAATTGATTGCACTGCTACATCTTGGTTGGATGATGACATGGGGTGGCCTTTAAAAAGGAAAGTCTAGATTGACAATTGCGCAGTATTACACATTATCGTCTATCCAGTACTTTCAAGCACAACAAAGGAGGTTTTAATTCTCAAAACAAAAAACATCTTGATCGGTATAAGCCACAAACGACGCACTCACACCCGCTTGCACTACCACTCTGAGCCATGTGGTAACTTAACTGGAGAATAGGCCTATTTAGGCTAGAGATGTAGCATGAGCAACTAAAGTGAAAAATGACATTACGAATGCCCGCTGACCACATTACTGATTACCGTAACTTTTAGTGAAAAGGCCGATTTATAATTGGGCAAAAATTAAAGCTGATAAAAAGTTTTTTGAATAGTGTCAAATCGATAGCTTGCTTTTTTATCGGCTAGCACGTAAAACCTCGCCCTTCAGGGCGGGGATGTCATTGGCAATCAAGAGCGCAATATGCGCCGCTATGCTGGCTCGTGTCGTTTCGTCTTCAACAAAGCGCTTGCATGGCAAACTGAGCAGTACGCCAAAGACAACAAGGTCAAGTTGAGCTATACGGCGCTCGCCGGACTTAATGCAGAAGTCAAGAAAATACTGAAGACTTAGTAGTTGGTGTTTTGTTAGTTTGAAATAAACTCAAAAGCACCACCGTTAAAAAACCAGCTGGTAAACCAAATACAGCTGAAGAAATTGGATTAATCCCTAAAATTTGTGTAGAACCTGTCCAGCCTAATGCATATGCCAAACCAGTGGTATTGAATATCATATAGGCCACCGTAACGGCCAAACCCACCCACATTCCTGCCACAGCCGCTGTTCTAGTAGTTCGTTTCCATAACAAACCTAAAACCATGGCAGGAACAAATGCGGCGCCTGCTAAAGAAAATGATGCTGCCACTAAAAATAAAATACCAGCAGGTCTTTGTGTTGCCACATAGGCAGCTAACAATGCAGCCATCATTAAAATAAATTTAGAAAACATCACCCGTCGCATCATGTTGCGCTTGTCATTTTTACCATATCTAAATAAGTCATGTGCAAATGCATTACCTATTGTCAATAATAAACCATCTGCCGTTGATAAGGCGGCGGCTAACCCACCTGCAGCTACTAAACCTGAAACAACAAAAGGCATTACACCCAACTCAGGTGCGGCTAACACAATAATATCAGCTCCTAAATGTAACTCTGCAAACTGCAGAATGCCATCGCCGTTAATGTCAGAAACTGAAATTAAATTGCCATCCAATTTACTCCACTGGGCTATCCAATTAGGTAAATCAACAAAACTTTGCCCGACTAATTCTGTCATGACTTGGTACTTTGCTAATACAGCAAGAGCGGGTGCTGCCAAATAAATTAAGGCAATGAACACCAAGCTCCATGCCACTGAGTTTCTGGTTTCTGCCACCGAAGAAGTGGCAAAAAATCGAGTTAATAAATGCGGTAAACCCATGGTGCCCGTCATAAGACAAAACACCAAGGCTAAAAAATTCAACCTTGAACTATTAAACTTTTCCTGTTCTTGTTCTGTTCCATTGGGGTCGCCATCAAATGCTTGACTCTGCTTTGGTATCCCAGCTAAATCTTGTGCTTTTCTGAGGTTGTCATTCATGGCTAAGGTCCATCTTTGCTTGGCAGTTTCTGGGTCGCGAGGTAAAGAAGCTAATTCACGACTAGCAGCAAAAATAACCGATGGGTCTGCCCTTTCGCGATTAAGAATACGTAATTTATCTTGCGCCAGCCTTCGTTCTAGAGCGAGAGCACTACCTACATCTAATAATTTAATTTGATATTCTTCAGCGCGCCTACGGTATTCTTCTATGACAGTTTTTTCAGCAGGTGAATTAATTAAAGTTTCTTCTAATGATTTAATTTTTTCTAATTGCTGACCATATGCAATGGGTGCTACAGGATTACCTAATTGCTGATAAGACATCCAAGAAACTGGAATTAAATAAGCAAAAAACAAAACAATATATTGAGCGACTTGAGTCCAAGTAACCGCCTTCATACCACCCAAAAATGAACAAACTAAAACGCCACCCAGACCCAACAAAATACCAATTTCAAATTGCACTCCGGTCAGCCTAGAGGTAATAAGCCCAACCCCATATATTTGCGCAACAATATAAATAAAGGAACATATGATTGCAGCAATTGCTGCTGTTATTCGTGGCCATTTACCACCAAAACGCGCACCAAAAAAATCAGGAATAGTATAGACATCGTATTGACGTAATTTAGGGGCTATTAATAAAGCCACTAAACAAAAACCACCTGTCCAACCCAAAATATAGGCTAGGCCACCAGGCTCTCCATTGGCACCAGAAAAACCCTGTAAATAAAGGCCACCGGCTAAACTAATAAAGGTGGCAGCACTCATCCAGTCGGCAGCACTTGCCATACCATTGTAAACTGCCGGAATGCGCCTACCTGCTACGTAATACTCATTAGGATCAGAGGTACGGTTATAAATGCCAATGAGTGAATACAATAAAACGGTACAAATTAAAAATAAACCACCAATCCAATTACGAGACAAACCAGCCGATTCGACTGCAATCATAATTGCAATAAAACACAAAATAGCGATTGCATAAAGAAACATCCATCTTAGCAACCTTGCATGTCTATTTTTATTTACTTGAAGCTGTGCCACACTAACCACCAACTGGTCTAGTTTATTCATACGCCAAGCATAAAAAACTACAATAAAAATATATAAAATAACTAAACCTTGCGCACCCAACCAAAAATTAAAAGGCCAACCCATGAACACTTTTTCTAAATCTCTGGCCCAAAATATACTGGCGAACGTACTCATCGCCCAAATCGTTAATAAAACTGGACTTAATAACTGACGCTCTAGCTGGGCTTTATTGAGTGAGGTTGGGAGCCACATAATTTATTTTAAAAGAGAAAAAGCAAGCAAATTACAACGTCAATTCACATTTATAAATAAGCAAAAAATTGAAAATACCAATATTTGGATAAACAATTTAAAACCTATACCTAATAATTATCTATAACAATATCCAATTCTATTCTAGTTGAGTAAGTTGCAATAAAGTTCAAAACAAACCGTACTAGTGCAATTTAAAAGCCTCTACAAGGCAAATTTAAAACTCATACTGGTGGTATTCATGTTTTAAATAAGTCATTCCTTTGACTAAACACCCATATTAATCAAAACGATTAATAATTGATACTTTTAAGCTAGACTCAAACGATAAAGTAATCCTCAATCAAGCAAGACTTATCCAGTTCTCAATTTACTACAAAATCAAATATATTGATACCACTATAAAATCAATCTTTAATAAAAAAACCGTTTGCCAAATATTAGCAAACGGTTTTTGTTCATCAGGTGATGTGATGGGTGCATTTCAACTCAAAGTCAAATCAATTCAATTGATTTCATTTCATTTCATTTGATTTGATTTGCAC
>JALQUL010000178.1 GCA_023260735.1 Limnohabitans sp.
TCTAGCAAGTATTGAGGAAGAGTGGTTAGAGTGGGGTGCCAACGTCGAAGAAATTGAAAGCAACTTCAGTAATTAAATTTTTACGGCTTGTCATCTGTATCTCAGTTGATGCGTTACAGGCTTATATAGATTGATTTAACATATTAAAATTAACTTAAATCCTTGGTTAGATTGGAATAACGAAACATGACAAATAGCTCTTTTAAAAAACTTGGGCAAATCAGCGCACTAGCTACGGCAACCATTCTGATGGTTGGTTGTGCAACGACACCAGTTGGTCCTAGCTTAACTGTTATGCCTGCCCCTGGTAAGCCATTTGATGTGTTTAAAAATGATGACAAGGAGTGTCGTGATTACGCGCAGAACTCACTTAATACAACAGCTGACGAAATTGCTGCAAAGAACACAGCAAAAACTGCTGTTATTGGTGCCGCGCTAGGTGCGGTGGCTGGCGCGGTTGCAAATGGCGGCAGCTCTAAAAATGTCGGTACTGGTGCTGCGGTTGGTCTTTTGGGCGGAGCTGCCATGGGTGCGACTGGTGGCAATGATGCTTCTAAAGAAGTGCAACGTCGTTATGACATTGCTTATCAACAATGTATGTATTCAAAAGGTAATCAGGTGCCTGGTTACGCTATTCAAAAGCCAGCGGATCCTGCGCCTCCTGCACCTAAGAAATAATTTTTCTGACACCAATCAAAAGGCTTCTTCGGAAGCCTTTTTAATTTAATCATTCAATTAATGTATTACCTCAATGCCCCAATCACACCTCGATTGGGGGATGCTCTTTTTCAAAGCGCTTAGCGGTATGCTTGAATAAAGTCATCAGAAGGGCTGCGGCAATTGCTAGGCTCATGCTATTTGCAAACCAAAAACCTTGAGCTCCGTGAAGTGGTTCTGGAATGTTGCCAGTTAAGTTAAAGCCCAATATATAACCGCCCCCTAATCCAACTCCCCACAGAGAGATAGCGTAGATCCACATTGGCCAAAATGCTACTCGGTAGCCGCGCAGAATAAATGCGGAGGTGACCTGTAGTGCATCAAAAATTTGGTAAAACGCTATGAATAAAAATAATGGAATAGCAGCTAACCTGACTTCTTCAGGTGGGGCATATAAGTTGAGTAAAGGGTATTTAAATTGCCAGACAAGTAAGCCAACCAATACACAAATACTTGTTGTGAAAATTAAAGATGACCAACCAATTTCTTTGGCCAAGGTAGGTTTGTCAGCGCCAATCGATTGTGCAACTAAAGTAGAGGTGGCAATTGATAGTGATAGAGGCAGCATGTATAAAACCGTGCCTAAGTTGGCAACAATTTGGTGACCTGCAAGAGGTAATGTGCCTAAGCGTGCAATAAACAAAGCCATGAAAGCGAAAGAGGTTACCTCTATCAAATAGCTCAATCCAATTGGCAGGCCTAACTTTAATAAGGTGCCGATTTTATGGCTATCGGGCCAGCTAAAGCGTTGATAGACGGCAAAAATTCGATAAAACTTACCTTGATAGACTATCCACAGCGCTGCAATTAACCATAGCCAGTTAATCACTACAGTCGCTAGCGCGCATCCTGGACCGCCCATGGGGTCGATTCCAAGGCCACCATAAATTAGCCAAGCATTTAGTGGCACCTTGAAAAGTAGACCGATAATTTGTAACCATGTAATTACTGTAGGTTTGGAGACGGCATTATGAAATGCCACTAGTACTCTCATAGCCATACTTGCAGGCAATCCCCATGCAACGATTTGTAAATACAAAATGGCTTTTGCTTCAACTTCGGGGTTAGCATTGGCGATTGATAGCAATATTTCTGGGTTGGCTAATATCAGAATGCCAAAGAGGCTCAGGCCAAGGGATAGCCACCATCCTTGACGGACTTCTTCACCGATTTCATCAAAGCGTTTAGCCCCGAATAATTGGCCAGCAATCGGAGCTAAGGCTGATACAACACCAGTTAATCCAACATAGATACTTATAAATACAGAGCTAGCCATGGCAAGAGCTGCCAGGTCGTCTGCTGAGTAGCGCGCTACCATTGCTGTATCCATGACGCCAAAGGCGATCACGGCTAATTGGCCTACAAGTAGTGGACCGGCTAATCCTATAAGTTTTGGAATGTCTCTTTGAAGTTTAGCGAGCATTGCTTGTGACTTTGTATAAGCGTAGTCTCTCGTTTCTGTCACTCACGCGTCGATCTTCCCAAATTAATTCTAGATTGATGCCGTTTTGTTCAGCTGTTTGTCGTGCCATACCGGGTTGATTGCTGATCCACAAATCACAGCTTGCATCGTCTCTAAATTTCAAGGATGTGAAATACACAAATGAACCTAGTTGGCCATCGCCTAAATGAGTTGAGTTAATACACTCAGCATCTTTGGGTGTGGCAGCAACCAATCTAGCTGCTACAGATTGATAAGTTTTTGCATAGTTGATAGTTGGTAACCACAAGGTCATTAATAAAACCCATGTGAGGGTTGTGCCTGATGCAGAAATTACAACAGCTCGCCAAATTACTTTGGGTGCTCTTGAGGTTCTCCACCTGACGACCATGACCCATAAAATAGTTGCGGCAATCGCAGCTATCAGCGCAAACCAATTAACTTCATGGATGAATCCCGGAACTTTTTTTGCCACATTTCTAGCAAGGCTTGCAGGGAAGTTGGTTGTCATAGCAAACCACATTACCCAAATAAAAGCACCAATAATCGTAAAGCTTAATAGCGCCAACCAATCAATGAAACTAATCACGCTACGCTTAATAATCGGTAAGCTAAAGCATGCCCATATGACCATTGGAGGGATGATAATCAATAGTGATTGTTCATTGAGTGCTGATAGATGCGTTAAATAAATCAATCCAGCAATAACTAGGCCCAGAGGTAGAGCCATATTGGGATTTCGTATACCGCCTAAAGGGTAATTAGTTCCCTTGCGCCAAAACCAAATGCTCCATAGTGCTAATGGCCAAACCGGCCATGCATACAGAGGTAGATTGCGCGCCAAGAATCCCATTGACTTGGTTGAGACTATAAATTGAATGCTGTCGTTAGACCACCATTCATGCCAAGCTTGTTTAATCAGTGGCGTTGGTAAGTCAAACAACCACCACAAAGTAGGCCACAAGCTGATACCAATCACCGATCCTAACCAGGCCATGCCTAGCCATTTTGCATGTGGCTTTACTTCACAAATGGCTAGTGAAATTAGCAAGCCTGCAAACATCACCACAAAAAGCCAAAGTGATGCTGATAAGGCAATTATTGCTAGACCTACGCCAGTCCAAAAGCCGCCTTGAATGGGTTTATCTAGGCCACGAACTAAACCATAGAGTAGTGTAGTGACACCTAATAATTGAGCCAATGCTGGTGTTGTTTCATGAGCGCGTGTTGCTAAACCAATACATGCCAAAAAAATCATGAGCGCACTATCAGCTAGTGTGCGACCGTAATCCCTCGGTTCTGGTTGGCCACCTAATGCAAATGCTGTAGGTTGAACTTCTGGTCTGCGACCTAACAGATAAGAGGCATGCCAAATGGCTGCACAACTTAAGAAAAAACATGCTGCCGAGTAAATGCCGGCAGCGTTGGTTGCGCCTACTAATGGAGAAAAAGCTTTTATTAGTGCGCCACCAATCCAATAGGGTAGTGGTCCTGCCAAAATATCAGTGCGACCATCGATGTGTGGCAATAGCCAATCTTGCAGTGAACCATTTGCCAAGGTCCACATGGCACCAAAACCTGCAGCGTCGTCATTTTTCCATGGGTCCCTACCAAAAATGCCAATCAAGCCATAAATGGCTGTGATTAGAACTAACACGTACCTAGGTAAGGTAGTTGTGGCAGCAGCAGTTAGTTTGATGGGTCTCATGTGTCTTAAATTGTGACCTGATTTTTAAATGATGAAAAGCATCTAAGTAAAAAAGGCAGCGTTAGCTGCCTTTTTATTGTCCAAGCGGGTTTGAAGCTTAAGCTGATTTCTTGCCTGTAGCTTTTGAACCAAACTTTTGACGGAATTTTTCAACACGACCAGCTGTGTCCATAATCTTTTGAGTGCCTG
>JALQUL010000284.1 GCA_023260735.1 Limnohabitans sp.
GGGTCGCAAACCACTTGAACATAACCTTCTCGGTCACGCAAATCGACAAAAATAACGCCACCATGATCGCGGCGACGATTCACCCAACCGCATAAGGTAACTGTTTCGCCTAGTTGGGCTTCGGTAACAAGACCGCAATAATGGGAACGCATGCTCATAAAAAACTCTGCTAATAAATAGGATTGAATAATAAAAAACAAGTTGGATTTGCTAAGCTTCTCATCCAACTCGCTTCAAGGCTTATAAACTTTTAACCCTCTATTGTACAAAATACCAATAGTGAGCTTTTGATTCATTTAAATAAAAATTTTAATTAAATTTTAACTGCTGAATCTACAACTTTTAAAGCAGATGGTGCAGGTACAACCACCCCCATGGAAACAATGTACTTAAGTGCATCATCTACTGACATCTCTAGCTCGATACATGATTGCCGCGGTAACATTACAAAATAACCACCAGTTGGATTAGGTGTAGTGGGAACATAAATACTTAAAAAATCACCCGGTAAATGAATAGCAGCATCACCTCCAGGTGAGCCAGTAACAAATGCAATCGTCCAAATCCCTTCTCTTGGCCATTGAATTAAAACTGCTTTTCTGAATGCATTACCACTATCTGATAAAAGGGTATCAGACACTTGTTTAACACCAGAATAAATTGAGCCTACGACTGGAATTTTATGGACTAATTTATGCCACCAGGACAGAAGTTTACGGCCAAATAAATTACTAGTGACAGCACCTAAAACTAATAAAATAACAAACGCTAGTATGACACCAAAACCTGGAATATTCATTCCAATTAGGGTATGAGGTCGCCACTCCTCAGGCAAAATTAATAACGTTTGATCTAGTGTACCCACTATCCAATTTAATACCCAAAGGGTAATGAGTAAAGGCAAACAAACTAATAATCCTGCAAGCAACCATTTACGGATGGATTTAATCATAAGTTTCCTCACTCGTTTGACGAGCCAGTAGATGAGCTAGTGTTAGTGGCTGGAGCTGAAGCAGTTTGACCAGCAGAAGAGGAATTGGACGAAGGTGAAGTAGTTGAGGGAGTAGAACTAGGCGACGTATCAGTTGAGACGGTACTCACTGCAGGTTCAGAAGCTTTGGGCACGGAGCCCCCTTCAGAAGATTTTGCAGCACTTGCACCTTCACGAAAGTCAGTTACATACCAGCCAGAACCTTTTAATTGAAATCCTGCTGCTGTCACTTGTTTAGTGAAGGTTTCTTGACCGCAAGCTGGGCAGTTAGTGAGTGGGGCATCTGACATTTTTTGTAAAACATCTTTGGCATGTCCGCACGAGCTACACTTATAAGCATAAATTGGCATAATAATTAACTATATAAAAAAGAATACGAAATTTTAATTAGATGACTGTAAGTAGAGTTAATTAATCACATTTCAAGATTAGTGATTTATTTGTCATTCATTTAAAGAAACATTTCATTGGTTAAAATGAACTAGTAGTATCATTTTAATACTTTAGCCAAAAGCCTTAATAACAAAGCCAAAAAACTAGACTTCATCGCTTAGAGCTCACAATAAGCCAGAGCATTATTTTGTGGCTTAGGCTACTAATACATACCAAAACTCATAATAAATTGCATCACTATTAAGCCAGCAACAAACCCCAAAATTAAAAAAATAATTTTTTGCAATGCAGAATGATGCCTTTTTTGCTCCAACAATAAAGCATGAATTTCTTGGCTTAATAAATCAGTCTTATGATGACTATTCTGACTTAAAAATGAATGCAATAAAGTGGGCAATTGAGGCAATAAAACGGCATAGGTAGACGCATTCGCCATCACCTCTTTAAGAAACTTTTGTGGTCCAATTTGTTCTTTGGTCCATCTTTCCAAAA
This sequence comes from Limnohabitans sp., assembly GCA_023260735.1. Classification (GTDB taxonomy): domain Bacteria; phylum Pseudomonadota; class Gammaproteobacteria; order Burkholderiales; family Burkholderiaceae_C; genus JALQUL01. The sequence goes on from JALQUL010000284.1 coordinate 1,877, forward strand.
TCGGCTTGGCAGTCACCCATAAATCAAGATCAGGATCGATTTGTCGTCCTAAACCCTCTATGTTCAACAAGGTTTTTTGTAATAGTACCAACTGTGGCTGAATTTCCACTTGAAAGCGTCTAGAAGTTTGAAACAAGCGCAACAAAATAAGACCTAAAGAAATTTCCTTTAATGGTCTATCAAAATAAGGTTCACAAACTGCTCTAATAGCAGCTTCTAATTCTTCCACCCTAGTGTTAGCCGGTACCCAACCAGACTGAACATGAAGCAAAGCCACTTTTTTATAATCGCGACTAAAAAATGCACTAAAGTTTTGTACCAAATATTGTTTATCGACCTCGGTTAAAGTTCCTACAATGCCAAAATCAAGAGAAATATAACGGCCAAAAGTCTCTGGCTCTATACTCACCATAATATTACCAGGATGCATATCTGCATGGAAATAACCATCTCGGAACACTTGAGTAAAGAAAATAGTCACGCCATCGCTGGCTAACTTTTTCATATCTACACCGGCATGTTTTAACTTGTCAAGTTGGCTAATAGGTATGCCCTTCATGCGTTCCATGACCATCACCTCAGTACGGCAATAATCCCAATACATTTCTGGAATTAACACCAACTGCAAATCTTCCATATTGCGTCTTAACTGAGCACTGCTAGCAGCTTCGCGCACCAAATCAAGCTCATCACGAATGGTTCTCGAAAACTCCTCTACCACCTCTCTAGGTTTTAGTCTTTTACCATCTACACTAAGTTTTTCAAGGGCAGCAGCCATCAAGGCCATGAGGCTTAAATCTTTTTCAATAATAGGCAACATATTAGGCCGTAAAACCTTTACCGCCACTTCTTTCAACTGACCTGATTTATCCAATAAGGTAGCAAAATGTACTTGAGCCACAGAAGCGCTTGCCACTGGTTTGACATCAAAGCTGACAAAAATTTCTGATATTGGTTTTTGTAATGCCTTTTCGATGGTCTGTATCGCTAATTGAGCATCAAAAGGTGGGACTTTATCTTGTAAAAGGGCCAACTCATCAGCTATATCTGTTGGTAATAAATCACGACGGGTGGATAAAACTTGACCGAACTTCACAAAAATTGGGCCTAAGCTTTCAAGAGCTAAACGAATTCTTTTGCCAGGTGAGTCAGTTTGTCTGCGCCCCACAGACAATATTTTTCCTAGTAGTTTCAACCATGGAACAGGCGCTAGTTCAAGTAATAACTGATCTAAACCATACTGAAATACTACCCTTAAAATAAAGAGGCTACGAAAAAGTCTTTTCATCGAGTAAAACGGCCACGTAAATTTTGTAAAGCAGAGGTAATAAATTGAGCAGGTGCATCCCCCATAATTCGCGCCAAATCATGAGTCACATCCCATTGCACATGATCCGCTAGCCAGCTCATTTCAGCCGCCAACTGAACGTCACCTTCAATTTGTAAATTAGGTTTTTCAGCCTTTAACAAGACTTGAAATATATCAGCCACAGATGTTGTTTGAATGGTCAAGGCCAATTGCGAAGAAGCAGTAGGATCAGCCAAATTAAACAGCCCTGCAGGAGTTACTTGCAAGCGCCAATCGAAATGACGCCAATGTAAAACCACAATTTTATTAGCTTGTGTGGCAAGCCTAGCACAAGCAATAGGTTCTTGCATTAATACGTGATTAATTAATAAAACCAATCGATGTTGAACTTCATGTTGCAACCAAACCGGTGCCTGTGCCGAGTCAATCAAGCGATCAGCGACTTCACTCAAACCTTTAATACCGGCTTGAAATGGACTGGGAAATGAAAAGGGGGACGATGTTGACATAGTCCCCCATTATTCCACGGTCTTGGCTATTTTTAATGACTCTTTAACTATTTGAATCAAGAAAAGATAACAAAAAACGACTAGTTGTTAGATTTGAGCTAAAAATTATTGTAAAGCCTGTACACCAGCCACCAACCAGCCACTTGCACCCATTTTAGATTTGCTCATATTCCAGACTTCACGGAATGGTTGTGGACCTTCAAATGGCGTTTCTTGAATCACGCCATTGAATTCGACACTCGCCAAATACTCGTCACCCAAATCTTCAATACCTAATAATTGAGCATCAAGAGACATAATTTCAGTTTTATAGGCAACACCAGATGCATCTTTAGCGCGTGATGCCAATTGGTTTTTGATCTCTGAAGCCATTTCGTCCGTCATCATTACACGTAAGGTATCAACGTCTGATTTATCCCAAGCAGCTTGTAATAGAGTAAAATTACGTTTAGCTGCATTAATAAAGCCTGCTGTATCAAAATCAGCAGGAATTCCCCAAGACTGTGAACCACTTAAACTGTTAAATCCGTTGTTGGCATTAGCATTAAGTCCTGCACCAATCATTGAACCAGAGTTAGTTTTGTCAAATTTAGCATTTTGACTTTCCCAAGGGCGAGCTGAAGCATCATTACCGACATGGTTTGGGTTATAAGCCGTAGTAGCGGGGCTAGCTGAACTAGCCGCTCCTGCGAAAGCATAATTACCTTGTGATGACTGTTTTGAACGCTTGAACATTTTCCATAATAAAAAAGCAGCGCCAGCCAACAAGGCAACCATAAGGAATGAACCTATAGCACCGCCTAAAGCGCCACCACCCAACGAGCTAAACAACCATGCCATACCTAAACCAGCGGCAATACCGCCTAACATAGCACCCCATGGGCGTTTAGTAGGCGCTGCAGGCGTTTGACCAGCAACATTTGGGCTGTTAGCATTTTGCGTTTGATTGGTATTTTGAGTTGGAGCAGCATTTTGCTGACGTTGAGTGACATTGCTAGACTGTTTACCCATTGAACCACCGCCACCAAGACGACGAGCGGCTTCTGCACTTAAGCTTGAGAAAACCAAGAACAAGGTAAATAAAACTGTAGCTAGCTTCATCATATTGAGGCGTATCATGAGTCTCTTTCTAATAAAAAAATTAATGCTAAGTAAGTAGCGTCGATTACAGAAATTTCAATGGAAACAAGTTGTAAGCGAATGTGAATACGAATACTTGTACGTGTAAAACTCACATTGAACTGTAATAAAAATCAATCACACCTAGACACTCGATTTGAAGTGCAAGGTGCAAAACCCAAAAATGCTCACCATATAATATTTTTAGTTATTCTAACCCAAAGCATGC
>JALQUL010000316.1 GCA_023260735.1 Limnohabitans sp.
GAGCATAATGCTTGCGACCAAAACCAAAACGAAAGATTTTAAATTTTTCATATAGACCCTTACTATCATTTTTGATGATGAAAATTTATTGTAATTGAATTCATAAAAAACTAATAAATTGTTACTCTGAACTAACAAATAGCAACAAAAATGAGCTTTTAAAGGGCAAAACTGTTGGTAAATTTTCAAATTTGTAGGCTAAAAAATCAAAAAAAGATAGCGCATTCTAAGTGTAACTACTTAATTTAAAACTCATATTTTCTAATATGAGGTAATTTTTTGACAAAACCTACTACTTTAAATGGTATTTTAATAAACGTTGTAAAAGTTGTTCTGCTTCTGGGTGCTTTAGGGCAGGCGATGTTGCTTCTAATTTTACAGCAAGTAATCTTTCTAAAGTTTCTTTTTGAGGTGTTACAACACCATAAAAGCGCAGCTCACCCGCCTTGGCAATTAAAAGAGTGGGAAAGTTTTCAAGATCCACAGGATCTACTACCTCGGCCATATCTTCGATGTCCACCCACAGTATGAGGGCCTGTGGGTATATGCTTTGCATAGCTTCAAAACGAGCTTGATATTCTCGGCAGGTACCACACCAAACCGCACACAAACAAACAATTAAGTCTGGTGGTAGAGGTAGGGGCTTGCTAATAGAAGTATCTTTCATGTAAGAGGAGGGCATATATTAAACAGAATCATAAAGTTTGGATTATATTTTGCATTTAGCAGTCAAATAAGCCAATTACTCATTTAGTGTCTCGTTTTGTGTTAGGGTAGGACCCCATAAAATTCAACAACTTTTTTGATTATTACTGATAAAATAAATGCACGATTAAGACCGGATTAATAAAATGTCAGTTAGATATTGGCTCGAAAACACCCGTACCATTTTTTTTCTTGTTGCATTGCTTTGTTTAGGCTTGTTAGCTTTTGGCATTTATTTGCAAGAAGGTAAAGGCTTAGTACCTTGTCCTATGTGTATTGTGCAACGTTATTGCCTCATTCTAGTCATGATTTTTGCTTTAATGGGAAATGTATTTTTTAAACCCAAAAAAGCCAAATGGTGGGTACTAGGAATTAGCATTTTTTCAATAGCGGGTGCTTTTGTTGCTGCGAGGCAATCATTTTTGCAATGGTTCCCACCAGAGGCATTTAGCTGTGGTCGTGACTTCTACGGCATGGTAGCCGACTTCCCCCTCCAAAAATTAGTGCCCATGATTTTTAGAGGCAGTGGTGATTGCGTAGCCATTGATTGGACCTTTTTAGGTTTGTCTATTGCCAATTGGTCGTTTCTTAATTTTATTTTTATTTTGGCTTTAGTATTGTCTAGTTGGCATGCCGCCAAAACTAAATCTGATTTTTACAGTTACCGATAAGCAATGGTTGGTCTGGTTATAATAAAAAAAAGTCCTGTTGATGCAGGACTTTTTTTGTAAATAAGAAGGTTACAACATTTAAATTTTCTTGACTAAAACCTTGCTACGTCTATCCCAATTGTATTTCCGTTTCCTAGCTTCTGGTAACCAATCGGGCTCGACTTGTACAAAACCCCGTTTAATAAACCAATGCATAGTGCGGGTAGTTAAGACAAAAATACTCTCTAAACCAGCTGTTTTAGCACGTTGTTCTATGCGTTTTAAAATGCGTTCGCCGTCTCCTTGGCCTTGCGATAAAGGAGATACAGTAAGGGCGGCCATTTCAGCCGTTTTAGCTTCTGGATAAGCATACAAAGCAGCACAAGCAAATATCACGCCGTCGTGTTCAATAATAGTGTAATTGGCACTATCACGCTCGATTTCGGTACGGTCGCGCTTGACCAAAGTACCATCTTTTTCGAAGGGTTCAATGAGGCCCACAATACCGCTAACGTCATCTGCGGTGGCCTCTCTTAGGCTTTCTAGTTTTTCATCAATTACCATGGTACCAATACCATCGTGTACATACACTTCAAGTAATAATGAGCCATCAACTGCAAACGGTAAGATATGACTTCTTTCAACACCGCCCTTGCAGGCAGTCACACAGTGCTGCAAATAAAAACCGGTGTCGGTAGGTAGGGTGGCAGGCGGCAAGGTGGCTAATAATTTTTCTGCCTCGGCTAGTGGTAATTCGGTATCTACTGGATTGTCTTCAGAGGCGGGCTCGCTGGGACGAGAACGAATGCCAGCAATTTCAGTTAAGAAAATGAGTTTATCGGCTTGCAAGGCAATTGCCACAGAGGTAGCTACTTCTTCCATGGCAAGGTTAAATGCCTCACCAGTGGGTGAGAAACCAAACGGTGAAAGCAAGACCATGGCACCTTGATCTAGGGTACGTACAATGCCTTCGGTATCGACTTTACGTACCACACCAGAGTGTTGAAAGTCAATGCCATCGACAATTCCTACTGGCCTAGCAGTTAAAAAATTACCCGACATGACTCTGACGGTAGAGCCAGCCATTGGAGTATTGGGCAAACCTTGGCTAAATGCAGCTTCAATTTCAAAACGAATTTGGCCAGCCGCCTCTTGAGCGCTGTCTAAGGCGGGTTCATCGGTAATACGTAGCCCGTGAGAATATTTGGCCTCGTAACCTTTAGTTTTTAATTGCTCGTTAACTTGAGGCCTAAAACCATGTACTAATACCACTCGTACACCCATTGCTTGCATAAGAGCTAAGTCATGGGCTAGGTTTTGTAGTTTGCCAGCTGCAATTGCTTCACCTGCTACACCTACCACAAAGGTTTTGCCCCTATGCCTGTGAATATGAGGTGCTACAGATCGAAACCAAGGAACAAAGGTGAAGTTAAAGACGG
>JALQUL010000412.1 GCA_023260735.1 Limnohabitans sp.
GAAGCGATTGCAGCAAAGCGAACGCACGATCAGGGAACTCCTGCAGGCGCTCAAGACCAACCGCTTAATTATTGTGGCCTTAGACCCTGGCCATGGTGGCGAGGATCCTGGAGCAATTGGCCCTGCTGGTACTCAAGAAAAAAATGTAGTCTTAAATATTGCACTTAAATTACGTGAAAAAATTAACAGCATGCAATTTAAAGGCAACCCTATGCGTGCTTATTTAACTCGAGATGGCGATTATTTTGTACCACTTGGCACAAGGGTTAAAAAAGCCCAGCAGGTGCAAGCCGACTTATTTATTAGTATTCATGCTGATGCCTTTACCAATCCCAATGCTAGAGGAGCAAGTGTTTTTGCCTTAAGCGAAAAAAGTGCGACAAGTGCTGGTGCCAAATGGCTGGCTGACAAAGAAAACACCTCTGATAAAATTGGCGGTGTTAATATCAAAGCTAAAGATGCTAGCACTCAAAAAGTGTTGCTAGATATGAGTACTACTGCACAAGTGCGTGACAGTTTGCAGTTTGGTGGTGCGCTCTTAAAACATGTGAAATCTATTGCAAAAGTGCATAAGCCTCAAGTGGAACAAGCTGGTTTTGCAGTGCTTAAAGCACCAGATATTCCAAGTGTATTAGTTGAAACTGCTTTTATTAGTAACCCAGAAGAAGAGCGCTTGTTAAAAAGTAACGACTTTCAAGATGAAATTGCCGAGGCCATGTTAAAAGGAATAATTGATTATTTTAATCGTTTTCCACCACAGGCAAAATCTCGTACCACCTAAAAAATATTCATGAAATACTGCGTGCCAGCTTGGCTAGAAAACACCAAGCAGGCAATTGGATCAATCCACTAACTTATCCTCATCGTTTTGAAGCTAGTGGTTAACCCATTTTAGTCAGGTTTTTTATTCAATTTTGACTTCAACGAAGCACCCAACACAATAAGGCCAGGTACTAAAATTAGGGCCCAAATAATTTTATCTAAATGCGCTTTTACAAATGGGATGTTACCAAAAAAGTAACCGATCGTCACAATACCAAACACCCATAAAACACCGCCGGTTACATCAAAAATGGTGAACTTGGAACGAGTCATTTGCGCCACTCCAGCCACAAATGGGGCAAAGGTTCTTAAAAATGGCATAAACCTTGCCGCAATAATCGTAAAACCACCATGTTTTTCATAAAAGTTATGTGCTTTGTCAAAAGCATCGCGGTTAAAAAACTTAGAATTTTCCCATTTAAAAACCCTAGGTCCAAAATACCTACCAATGGTGTAGTTGCATTGGTTACCTAAAATAGCAGCCGCCGTTAATAAGAGTACGGTTAAAGGGTAGTCCATTAGACCAACACCACACATAGCCCCCACCACAAACAATAAGGAGTCACCGGGTAAAAACGGCATTACCACTACTCCTGTTTCTGTAAAAATAATAACAAATAAAAGTGCATAGACCCAAACTCCATAGGCAATTACAAAAGCCTCTAGGTGTTTATCGACATGCAAAATAAAATCAATTAAATAGGCAATAATTTCCATGGGTATCCTGTAAAACAAATAAAAATAAAGAAATTAGGGGCAAAATAGGTGTTATGGCGCAATCACTTCTCAGTGCAATCTTGTCTATCTTGTGTGAAACAACGTGTTCTTCTAAAACAATCAACCGCAAGACTCTTTAAATAATGCAACAATATGCTATGTTCTATTATCCTTGAATTGTAACCAAAGTCAGATTGTACAAAGTAACATACAAACCAACCTAAGTGGGCTTTACTTTTAAAACCTAGTTTTACAACTTGATTCAATTTTTATTGTGAATTCATCCAACCACCCTACTAGACGTGCCATTCAAGACCTGCCCGATGAGCTGATTAGCCAAATTGCCGCTGGCGAAGTAGTGGAAAGACCAGCTTCAGTTATAAGAGAGTTATTAGACAATGCACTTGATGCTGGCTCCGATCAAATCACCATTCGTATCATGGGTGGTGGGGTTAGACTCATTAGTGTGGAAGATAATGGTTTTGGTATAGCACAATCGGATTTAGCCATCGCTTTACGACGACACGCTACCAGCAAAATTTCCTGCCTTGCCGACC
>JALQUL010000041.1 GCA_023260735.1 Limnohabitans sp.
GCACAGCTTTCGCCACTACCCCCTCAAGATAGCGTGTCTACCAATTTCACCACGACGGCCACTTCGTTTGTAGGTTAAATTGCGTTTGCAATTCTTGCTACGTGACAGGCTTAGAGTTTACCCTGAAATGCAGCAATTTTCAGGGTAACTGCCATATTTTTTTAATTATTTTCAATATTATTGGTTTGGAATTCCAGTCTTAGCACTAGAAGTGGCAGCTTGAGCAGCACTACTAGCCACTGCAGAGGCAGAAGCACCGGAAGCAGCTGTACTAGGCAAAACACTTGTTTCCAATACGCTACCAGAAGAACGTGTACCTTGATTGCCTAAACCAGCCAATGCCAATGTGCAAATAAAAAATACTGCTGCTAACACTGCTGTAGCACGAGACAACACGTTGGCACCACCTGATGCACCAAACAAACTACCTGATGCACCACTACCAAAAGCAGCTCCCATATCGGCACCTTTACCATGTTGCATCAAAATTAACAAAACCATTGCTATAGCGGCAACAATCTGTACAAATACTAAAATATTTAAAATAAGACTCATTAATATTTACTCCAAATTTATAAATTTATTTCGCAAGGGCACTAGCCGCACCCAAAATTGCTAAAAAGTCGGGAGCTTTTAAAGAAGCACCACCAATTAAACCACCATCAATATCTGTTTGCGCCAATAATTGAGCCGCATTACTTGCGTTCATGCTGCCACCATATAGAATTTTGACACGTTCTGGATGCTTAACCGCCAAAGCTAATTGAGCACGTAGGGAGGCATGTACTTCTTGAGCTTGCTCGGGTGTAGCAGTTAAGCCAGTACCAATTGCCCAAACAGGTTCATAAGCCAATACAATTTCACCTGCACAATGCGCTAGTTCATGAATGACAACCGATAACTGTCGCTTAACTACCTCTTGTGTTTGACCTGCTTGACGCTCAGCCAAGGTTTCGCCAACACATACAATAGGAGTGATTCCGTTAGCTAAAGCTTGTTTGGCTTTTGCTGCGACTGTTTGATCTGATTCGAAATGATACTGACGTCTTTCTGAATGACCCACAATCGCATAACGCACATTCAGCTCTTTTAGCATATTAGCGCTAATTTCGCCAGTGTAAGCACCACTATTGTGTTGCGACATATCTTGTGCACCCACCGCAATTTCGGTGTTGGCACACAAGGCTTGAACTTGAGCTAAATAAATAGCAGGTACACAAACTGCTGCGTGCGCATTTAAACCCACTAGACCTTTGGCGATTTGTTCTAACAATGCTTGATTGCTAGCAAGATCACCATTCATTTTCCAATTACCAGCGATTAATTTTTTTGACATTATTCACTCTCTTGATGAGGACAAAGTTGTCCAATCTAAAACAATTTTACCAATATGCTGGTTGGACTCCATTAATTGATGCGCCATGGCTGCACCACTTAAAGTAGTATTTCCCTGCACAGGCAGGATTTGATATACAACCGCTTGGATTTTTTGTTGCTCAATAAGGGGCCAAACTTGTGTTTTTAAAGCTTGGGCAATTGAGGATTTAAACTCAATCGAACGGGGTCTGAGCGTAGAGCCAGTAAGTGTAATGCGTTTGCGCATGAGCAAGCCAGCATTAATTTCGGCTTTCACTCCCCCCTGCACCGCAATAACGACTATGCGACCATCTTCGGCAATACATTCTTGGTCTTTGGCAATATAACTGCCTGCAACCATATCAAGTATCACATCAACACCCTTGCCTTGCGTAATTTGCAAAGCTTCTTTTTCAAACTCTTGAGTACGATAATTAATAGCGTAATCTGCGCCCAACTTTAAACAGGCTTGGCGCTTGTCTTCAGAACCCACAGTGACAATCACTATCGCACCCATAGCTTTTGCCAATTGAATTGCAGTTACACCTATACCGCTACTACCACCATGAATCAGGATAGTTTCATTGGCCTTTAAACGCCCTCTATCAAAAACATTGCTCCAAACGGTAAAAAAAGTTTCAGGCAAGCTAGCTGCCTCTTGTATTGAAATACCTTTTGGCACTGGTAAACACTGACCAATAGGTGCGACACAATACTGCGCATAACCACCTCCAGCAACCAAAGC
>JALQUL010000061.1 GCA_023260735.1 Limnohabitans sp.
TTGCAGCCAACAAAACTTCAGGAACAAACAAGATGCCATCACGGAAATCAACGCCTACAATGCGCATACCTTCAACCAAAGCTTCATCCAAAACTTTGCCTGCAGTCCAACCGCGTTGTAAAAGAATATTGGTCGCTTCGACCACTTCTTCACGTAAACCGTTGTAAAGGTCATCATGGACTTGCTCAACTAATTCGTCATCGTTAAGTGTATTTAAGTCTAAATCATCAAAATCATCAGCCATAAGACCTCCAAAAAATTTGTTATTGAGGTAGAGATTGAAAGGGGTTTTATCTCGTACCAACATGGTTAAAAATATTAAATGCCACCACCTTAAATTGGTGCACAATTAGCGACTTGAGCTTATCGCAACACGACAATACTATTTATCGTACCCGATAGCAACAAGTTGGTATGTCGTGTACGTTTCGATTGTTGTCGTGAACGGGCAAACCTAACTACACCATCATTCTAAACTGTGTGACTTGTAAACGCTTAAAAAAGCAAAATTTTCAACCTAGTTTTTGAGGACATTACAAAATGAGCATTGGACAAGAAGGCAACCCCTCTTATATTCTAAAAGCGACATGCGATAGCCGCTTGGGCACAGTCGCTGTTGTCTCTGGCTTTTTAGCCGCGCATAAATGTTACATCACTGAAATGCAACAGTTTGATGATGTAATTAGTGGCAAATTTTTTATGCGCACCACTTTCTTTTCAGAAGGTAATCAAGCGCCTGCTTTAGAACAATTACGTGAGAAATTTCAAGCGATTGCCTCCAAAGAAGAAATGACATGGTCTATCGAAGATGCATCGGTTAAACCCAAGGTTTTAATTATGGTTTCGAAATATGACCATTGCCTAGAAGACTTGTTCTATCGCCATCGTACCGGTGAGCTCAATATGGAGATTACTGCTGTTGTTTCTAATCACCCAGACCTCAAACCTTTGGCTGATTTCCGCAACATTCCATTTATTCATTTGCCGGTAAATCCTGCTAACAAAGCAGAACAAGAGGCTAAATTACTCGAAATCGTTGATCAAACCCAATCTGAATTAGTAGTTTTAGCGCGTTATATGCAGATTTTGTCTGACAATTTATGCCAACAGTTAAGTGGTCGTGCCATTAATATTCACCACTCATTCTTGCCTGGCTTTAAAGGTGCTAAACCTTATCACCAAGCCCATGAGCGTGGTGTAAAACTAACTGGTGCAACCGCCCACTATGTTACTTCTGACCTTGATGAAGGTCCAATCATTGAGCAAATCGTTGAGCGTGTTGATCACAGCTACACACCAGACAAATTAGCGGCAGCCGGCCGTGACTCCGAATGCCGAGCCTTATCTGCAGCTGTACGTTTTTATTTACAACGTCGAGTATTTTTAAATGGTAGCCGTACTGTCGTTTTTAGATAAGCATTAAAGACTTATTGTTTACAAAAACAATGATTTTGAGCTGATTTAATGAAAAAACAGGTTTTAATTCATTTTAAAACCTGTTTTTTTCATCATTGAATTAAGACCTACTATCAACTATTATTCAAGCAACTGAGTTTTAGCTTCGTTGAGACGTGATTTGTTTTGAGCATCATCAGTGCGCTCTATGCCCATTTGCCTTTCTGTGCTTGGGGTACGACCAAACATATTGCGATAACACTTAGAAAAATGAGGTGGAGACTGAAAACCACACGCCACCGCCACTTCCATGACTGACATTCCAGTTTGTAATAACAAACCTCTGGCTCTGCGCAGTCGCAAATCTAAGTAATATTTAGCAGGTACTTGCCCTACATAACGTTTAAATAAACGTTCGATTTGCCTTCTAGAAACACCTACCAAACTGGCAATTTCATCTAAGGGTAAAGGCTCTTCAATATTGGCCTCCATTAAGGCAGCAGCCTCAATTAAATTCTCGTGATACAAACCCACTCTTACCTGCAAAGGTATATGCTGTCGGTCTTGATCACTTCGTATCCTATCGACAATAAATTGTTCTGAAATACGTGGTGCCACATCCTTACCCATATCCAACTTAATGATATTGAGCATTAAGTCAAGTGGTGCTACCCCACCTGAACAGGTATAACGGTTGCGATCAATTGAAAACACCTGATCGGAATAAATCACCCGTGGAAACTCTTCACGTAAAGAAGACATGTTTTCCCAATGTACCACTGCTTTATATTTATCAAGTAAGCCCGCTTTTGCCAAGGCATACCCACCTGTACACAAAGAACCCAATGCAATTCCCTGCCGTTCTAGTGAACGAAGTGCGGCTAATAATTCAGGAGTAGTGGCATGTTCTACATTAACGCCACCACAAACAAAGACAATATCGGCAGGTAAAGCATTTTCAAGCTTGCATGTAGGTGATAAAGTAAGTCCATTGCTGGCACTCGCTACACTGCCATCAACAGTAGCAATTGTCCATGAGTAAGCTTCTTGCTCTGCCACGCGATTAGCCATTCGCAGAGCTTCAACAGCGCTTGAAAGAGCAATAAGTGAATAATTAGCAAGTGTTAAAAAAACAAAATGCCTTTTGGGATATACACGCCCGTTATTAAGACCGTCTTTTTGTATCATCCAATTTACCTTGATCAGGGACAGGCCCTTTTGTGCTAAAAACTATTCCGGTGAACCTAATGTGTTCGATTGTCTGGATTGTATAAGCACAAATGGCCTGTATCATCAATTTGTCATTTAGTTTGAGCGCTTTTGCCAAAACCGACGTCGTTTTGTAGTTTCACCGTTAAAAGTTTCAGTAATTCTGTCCAAAATAATAGCCAATAAAACCACAGCTAATCCCGACTCAAATCCTAAACCAATATCGAGTTTAGAAATGCCGGACAAAACATCATTACCAAGGCCACCAGCACCGACCATAGAGGCAATAATGACCATAGACAGAGCCATCATGATAGTTTGATTAATGCCCGCCATCACTGAAGGCATGGCGCTTGGCAGTTGCACTTTAAATAACAATTGTGTTGGTGTACAACCAAACGTAATACCTGCCTCAACTTGTTCTTTGCTGACTTGACGAATACCTAAATTGGTTAACCTCACCACTGGTGGCATCGCAAAAATAACCGTGGCCAACACTCCTGGTACCCGACCTAAACCAAACAACATAGCAGCTGGAATCAAATACACAAAAGCCGGCATGGTTTGCATAAAATCAAGCACGGGTCGAATCAAAGAAGCCACCCGATTACTTTTTGCCATCCAAATACCTAATGGCAAACCCAAAAATAAGCTAATGATAGTGGAAGCAAAAATCAAGGCAAGGGTAATCATGGTTTGAGGCCAAAATCCCATTAAAAAAATCAAGGCACAGGAGGTAAAACAAAACAGTGCAAACTTCCAGCCTAAACGCCAAAAACCAATAGCGGCTGTCACAATAGCAAAAATCCACCAAGGGGTAGCCGACAAACCAATTTCTAAAACCTCAGTCATCCAATCGACAATAACGCCTGTGTGCTCTATGCTACCACCATCGTTGTCGATGACAAACTTGACACCTTGATCCACCCATTCACCTAAGGTCACTACTTCACTTAATTCTTCAAGATTCCACATGGTTTATTCCTCTTCGGTGACTAATCGAGATAACAGCCCAGCTTGACTGACCTGACCTAATATTTTTTGCTCTGCATCAACAACAGCCACGCTGTGTTTAGCTTTGACCACCTCTTTGGCCAAGTCATGCATTGGCATAAAGGCATTCACACTGGATGCAGAACTAGGTTTCCACAGACCAGACTGAACCGATTGATTGCCTAAAGCCACTCTTAACTCATCTTGTAACACTTGGCCTAAAAGGCTGCCATCAGAATTAGTGAGATATATTTTTTGCTGTCCATTTTGATGCATTTTTTCTAACAAATTGGCACAAATTTCGGTTGCTGTGGAGCTCGAGAAATCTGACCAGTTAAAAATGTCGGCTGGCTCGACTAGATCTTGCGCAACAAAGTATTTTTTAACATCAACACCCTTAAAAAATGCCCGTACATATTCTTCACTTGGATTACGCAGGATTTCATCGGGTGTGCCTACCTGAACAATTCTTCCGCCCTCCATAATAGCGATGCGATTACCAATTTTAAAAGCTTCATCTAGGTCGTGAGAAACAAACACAATCGTGCGTTGTTGCTCTTTTTGAAGCTGTAATAAAAGCTCCTGCATTTCAGTGCGTTTAAGTGGATCAAGAGCAGAGAAAGCCTCATCCATTAACATGAGCGATGGGTCAACTGCTAAGGCTCTTGCCAAGCCCACACGTTGCTGCATACCTCCCGATAATTCAGAGGGTTTTTTACCGGCAAACGCTTTAAGACCGACCTGTTCTAGTACCTCATAAGCACGCCGCTCACGCACACTTTTGGCAACACCAGCCACCTCTAGGCCAAAGGCAGTGTTTTGTAATACTGTTAAATGTGGTAACAGAGCAAAAGATTGAAAC
>JALQUL010000117.1 GCA_023260735.1 Limnohabitans sp.
ATGTCGGGGTGATTGACGTGACCTGTGCTTAATAAACATTCGCTCATGCGAGTGCGCTTGCCTGCACGGATACGACGGTCGTTAACGAAGGATCCACGACCTTTGCTGGCAACGTATAAATCGTTGCGACTTGGATCGTAAATAACAGAGTGTTCAATTTTGCCTCTAATCATGAGGGCGATGGTAACGCAGTACATTGGGAAACCATGAATAAAATTATGCGTCCCATCGAGGGCTTTAATTACCCAAATATAGTCAGAGTCTTGCGCTCCAGTGTTGCCCGCTCCCTCGGCCATGATGCCGTGTCCTGGGTAGGACTCTTGTAGGCTTTCAATGATAGCAATTTCTGCAGAAGCACCAGTTTCTGTGACGAATTCGTTGGCAGACTTAGCTGAAACACGAATAGAGTCCACATCGAGGGAAGCACGATTGATGAGACTACCAGCAGTACGCGCAGCTTTAACTGCCACGTTAATCATGGGGAGGGTAATAGGCAACATAATTTGTGAATAAGAACTAGGGTGGTTGTGAGCCTTTAATAGGTCCCACAAAAAAAGCCCCGCGATGGAGGCACAATACTCACATTTTACCGTTAACTTGCAAAAAACTCAAGAAAAATAAGGTGAAACCCTAAAATCAAGATGAACGTTATGAATATGTGGTTTATGGTGAACTACAAAATAATGGACTGGTAAGCAATTCTGTCTTGAAGTAGCCAAGCCTTCATCAATCGTTTTTACATCAAAATTGATGGTGGTTGCGCTTATTTTGATTCCCAATAACGTTGCATTTCCACATATAAAAATGAGGCGGTCCAAGTAATTAAAACCATACCAGTAAGGGCTTCCATGCCGGCTAAAAATCTTAATTGTTCACGTGGAGTAAGGTCGCCAATTCCCAAGGTCGAAAAACTGGTCATAGAAAAATAAACATAATCTAAAAATTCGACTGCACCATGTTGGTTGATCAAGTATCCATGCCCAAGATGTACTAAAAGGTAATAGGCAAAGCCAAATACCCATATTTCGGCAATATGTGCTGCCAATGCACCAATTACACCGACTAAAATACGTAATCTTGGTGCGATAGTGAGTTTTGGCATCCAGATAGTGAGTAGCCTTAAACATTCATAGTGAATAATAATGGCTAACAAAATAACAATGGTATTAAAAATAGTCACAAACAACATATTGGGATGGCCTAGTAAGTCGGCGAATGAATTGCCTTTATTCTACATTTTTCAAGCACCACTCCATTTTTTATTGAATTCATGAAAACTCGATTTATTTTAATTAACACCAGTCATGCTGGTAATGTAGGTGCTACTGCCAGAGCCATGAAAGTAATGGGTTTTGATGAGTTGTATTTAGTGGCCCCACGCTGGGCCAATGTGCTACGCCGTGAAGAAACGATTCAGCGTTCTAGTGGTGCGCACAATGTCTTAGAAAACACAAAAATTGTGGCCACACTTGATGAAGCAGTAGAGGGTTTACATCATTTATGCGCTACTGCTATGACACCCCGAGATTTTGGGCCTCCTACTCGTTTTCCGCGTGAGCATTTTGCTGACCTAGCTCTGCGTTTTAAAGCGGGGCAGAAAGGTTTGGTAAACAATGAAGTTACCCTAGAGCAATCAACTGCTTTACCCCCTAACGCTGGAGTAGGATTTTTATTCGGATGCGAGCGTTATGGGATGAGTAACGACGATGTCTATCGTTGTGATGTGGCTTTACAAATTCCAACCAATCCTCAATTTGGATCTTTAAATTTGTCGCAAGCAGTGCAGGTCTTGGCCTATGAATGGCGTATGGCGATTGGTGGTTTTGGCCCCGATAGCCTCGATGGTTTTGGTCAAACTGTCACCAGCAATATCAATAGCCAAATCCCACTTGAAAAACAAGATCTACCCGAATTAGCCGATGTGTCTGCTTTAACGGGTATGTTGCAACATTGGCAAGAGGCTTTAATTGAGTTGAATTATTTAGATCCGGCCTCACCTAAAAAACTCATGCCAAGGTTAAACCAATTATTTAGCCGTGCCCAATTAAGAGTTGAGGAAATTAATATTTTGCGTGGGATTGCAAGGTCAATTTTGCGTCGTAACGCAAATCAAGCCGAAAAACCTTAAAATTAATATATGTTAAAACGAATCAAATCCGATATTGATTGCGTCTTAGAGCGTGATCCTGCTGCCCGAACTACTTGGGAGGTTATTACCTGTTACCCAGGTTTGCATGCCTTGTGGTTGCATCGTATTGCCCATTGGTGTTGGTTGCATGGCCTTAAATGGTTGGGACGTTTTATTTCTCATATTGCCCGTGGTTTAACCGGCATTGAAATTCACCCTGGTGCTACTATTGGTAACCGTGTGTTTTTTGATCATGCCATGGGGGTGGTGGTGGGCGAAACCGCTGAAATTGGCGATGGTTGCACTATTTACCAAGGCGTCACCTTGGGTGGTACATCGCTTTATAAAGGCACTAAACGTCACCCTACTTTAGGCAAAAATGTCGTGGTAAGTGCAGGCGCCAAAGTGTTGGGCGGTTTTACCGTAGGCGACAATGCAAAAATTGGCTCTAATGCGGTGGTTATTAAACCGGTGCCAGAAGGCGCCACTGCTGTTGGTATCCCAGCGCGTTTAATTTTAGCTCCTAGTGCAGAAGCTAGCGGAGACGCTGCTATGGCCAAAAACTTTAGCGCATATGGCATTACCAAGGAAGACGACCCACTCAACCAAGCGGTAAAGGGCTTGCTGGATCATAGTTCTGGTCATGAACACCAAATTGCACTCTTGTGGCAAGCCATTGAAAAATTATCAAGCCAATTAGCCGACAGCGATTGTGTGCCTAAAGATGCCAATTTAAAAGAGTCGAACGAGACTCATAAATTAAAAGAATTGTTAGATAAATAAATTGAACTCATGAGTAGTTAGCAAGTGATGTTTGCTAAGGTTATAGAGCCAATTGCATTGGTAGACACTTAAAAACAAGACGCGTTTTAAATGCGCATTTTTAAAATCAATTGGTCAGGTTAGCCTTCAAAAAAAGCAGCCCACTGTAAAAGTAGGGCTGCTTTTTTTAATGGCGTAAAAGCCAAAAATGCGTCCTGTGCCAACTGGGTTAATCAAGCAAATGACAAAGCAAAAGCTTAGTTTTCTAGGTCAGCGCGGATGGCGGTTTTAGGTCTAAAGGTTTTGCACACTTGTGGGTTACCAACCATATAAGGCCCACCAATTAAATCAATGCAATAGGGTACGGCAGCAAAAATCCCATTCACTAAGCTTTTGCCCTCTGAGTCTTTCAGGCCTCCTAGGGTTTCAGCGATGGCTTTAGGTTGGCCAGGTAAATTGATGATTAAAGTTTTCTCTTTAATAATGGCAGTTTGCCTAGACAAAATAGCAGTTGGAACAAATTGAAGGCTAATTTGGCGCATTTGCTCACCAAACCCTGGCATTTCTTTACCGCCTACAGCCAAGGTAGCTTCAGGCGTAACATCACGTGGGGCTGGACCAGTACCACCAGTGGTAAGGACCAAATCACAAGATTCGTGCACCAAATCTAATAAAGCTTGGGTAATTTGTGGCGCCTCATCGGGAATGAGTTTTTCTTTAAATACCAAAGGGTTACGCAAGGCTTGGGTCAACCAGTCTTTTAAAGCGGGTAGGCCTTGGTCTTGGTAAACCCCAGTGCTGGCTCTATCACTCACCGACACCACACCAATGGTGATAGTGGGCAAAATAGGAGATGTGCTGCTCATGGTTTTTACTCCTCTTCGGTGGCTTCTGGCTGAATAAAGCTGCGGACCAATTGGAAAATCTCCTTATGTGCGCGACTGGTTTTTAAAGCGGGTACTTGTCCAGTTTTAGCGGCTTCTTGCTGGGCTAATAAATTAGCCTGTGCATCTTTACGTGCTTGCCTGATTAAAGCACGCATAGCTTGGGAATCAGTGCTAGGATGTAGGGTAAGCCAACGTTGTAAACTTGCATCATCGGCAATAAGGGCATCGCGCCATTCTTCGATTTCATGCAAAATTTGGGTTTGCTCTGGGCTCCCTTGATGCTGAAAGTCAAGTGCCGCTTGGGCGGCTTGAAGTGTTTCAGGCTCTAGGCGGCGCATGAGTTTGCCCACATATTGCATTTGACGGCGACGGCCTTCAAAATCGGTAATGCGTGAAGCTTCTTTAATGGCGTTGTACAAACTTTCGGGAAGATTTAATCCATCGAGCAAATTCGCTCTTAATGTGAGTAAACTTTCACCCAAAGCTTGTGCAGCTTCGCTTTCTTTTTTGAGTGTGGTACGGCTAATTTCGCGGTCACCTCGCAATTCAAGTTTGAGTGCGAGATCTAATTCGCTGCCTTCGGCAACAAATTGACCCTTAACGTAATAGCCTTTTTTTGGTTTTCTTGACATGGCAGGTATCATAGCCTCCGATATGAATAATTTAACTCTTAATTCTCACGATAACGCATTAAATGCGTCAGGTTCCGCAACTTCTGCTGCGGGTTTTAGTTACTCCAAGTCCTTTTTTAGTGATTTGGTAGATTCTGCAATCGTCCATGCTAAAAAGCTAGGTGCAACTGATGTTGCCGCTGAAGCCGCTGAAGGTGCTGGTTTAAGCGTTTCGGTTCGCAAAGGCGAACTTGAAAACGTTGAACGTAACCGTGACAAGTCCCTTAGTGTGACAGTTTATGTAGGACAACGCCGTGGTAACGCCAGTACTTCTGATTTTTCAGAACTAGCAATTAAGCAAACAGTGCAAGCTGCTTACGATATAGCACGTTTTACTGCAGAAGACCCTGCTGCTGGTTTGCCAGATGAAGCCGATATAGAGCACCAAGAGCGTGATCTTGATTTATTTCATCCATGGCAATTAAGTAGCGAGGAAGCTGCTGCCATTGCAATGCGTTGTGAAAACGCTGCTATGGCCACTAGCAAACTCATTACCAACAGTGAAGGGGCTGCAGTATCTGCACAACAAAGCCATTTTGTGGGGGCTCACACTCGTGGCTTCAAAGGTGGTTATTCTACCTCACGTCACTCCATATCAGTATCACCAATTGCAGGTAAGGGCCGAGAAATGCAACGAGACGGCTGGTATAGCTCTAAGCGTAGTCATTTGGATTTAGCTGCTCCCGAAGTCATTGGTCGTTATGCCGCAGAACGAGCCTTAAGCCGTTTAAAGGCGCGCAAAATTCCAACTACCCAATGCCCTGTTCTTTTTGAAGCCCCCTTGGCTGCAGGCCTTTTAGGTAGCTTGGTGCAAGCATTAAGCGGGGGCGCTTTGTATCGCCGTAGCTCATTCTTGCTAGACTCTATGGGGCAACAAGTGATGCCAAGCCATATTTCTGTATTTGAAGATCCTTTTATTGCCCGTGCCAATGGCAGTTGTGCCTACGATAACGAAGGTGTGATTGTGCGTGCCCGTTCGGTAATAGATGAAGGCAAGGTAGCGGGTTATTTCTTAGGAACTTATAGCGCACGCAAATTAGGCTTAAAAACCACAGGTAATGCCGGTGGATCGCACAATTTAACCTTGCTCTCTAGCCAGACCCAACCTAAAGATGACTTACCCGCCATGCTTAAAAAGCTTAAAAATGGTTTGTTCGTCACTGATTTAATGGGCCATGGGGTCAATGGTGTTACGGGTGATTACTCTCGTGGTGCAAGCGGTTATTGGGTGGAAAACGGCGAAATTGCCTTCCCAGTCGAAGAAATTACCATTGCTGGCAATTTAAAACAAATGTTGCTCGATATTAAAGCAGTGGGCGCTGACACTTACAACTATGGC
>JALQUL010000217.1 GCA_023260735.1 Limnohabitans sp.
CGATTAAAAGCACAACCACAGTCGGCGAGAGGAGAGTTTGTGATTATTTTGCATCCGGCTGCGCAGAGCGAATTACCAACTAGCTTAGACACCAAAGTATTAGAACTTTTATTAAAAGAGTTACCGCTTAAAACTGCCGTAAAGTTATGCGTTGATATTACGGGGCAAAATAAAAATGAAGTTTATGATCGTGCACTACAAATAAAAAATCAAAACGTAGCAAAGTAAATCACCATATTCAAGTCAATTCTAAGTCTTTTACTTCTGTAATTTCTGATTCTCAAAATAAAGAAGATCATTGCGCTTTCAATTCAAAAACGGGAGTTGCTTGAAGCTAAGAATATCTTAAGTTCTACTTGTTAGTATCAGTATTTCAAAATAAATTGAATGACGAAAGCTCTACGATGCGCATATTATTAGTCGAGGATGATGGCTTATTAGGTGATGGCTTTCAAGTGGGCTTGCGCCAAATGGGTTTTCAGGTGGATTGGGTGCGAGAGGGTCGGGCCGCCTTAAGAGAATTGAGTACTGGAAATTATGATGCGTGTGTGCTTGATTTAGGCCTACCGCAATTAGACGGTATGGAGGTTCTTACCCTAGCTAGAGCGCAGCAATTAAAAACTCCCATTTTAATTTTAACAGCTCGCAACAGCCTAGGGGACAGAATTGACGGCTTAAATTTAGGAGCCGATGACTACCTGATTAAACCAATTGATATTAATGAATTGATTGCAAGATTGCGCGCTATTAGTCGCCGCTTTCATGGTCATGTGCAAAATTTATTAATTATTAAAGAGGTTTGTTTAGATGCTTCACAACGTTCTGTGCTTTATAAAAATCAGCCAGTTAACTTGTCGGGAAAAGAGTTTGAAGTTTTGCATGGCTTAATGTTAAATGCGGGCCGAGTGCTTTCAAGAGGGCAACTTGAGCAAAGACTCTATAGCTGGGGACATGAAGTGGATAGTAATGCAGTAGAAGTGCATATTCATCATCTTAGAAAAAAATTAGCCCCAGAGCTGATTCAAACCGTCAGAGGAATTGGATATACCTTTCCAAGCCAATAATTTAGTTATTAAATATGCGTATATTTCAAAAATGGTTTTCTTCGTTGCAAACTCGATTAGTGGTTTTAACGGTGGGTGTTGCCACTGTACTTTGGCTGTTGGCTGCCTTTTTAGCATGGTCAGCCGCTAGCCATGAGGTAGATGAGCTGTTAGATGCTCATTTGGCTCAATCTGCAGCGTTGTTAATTTCGCAGCAAGCTACTCATGGTACAAATAATAATGAAACCTCAGATGAACTACCTTTGTTGCATAAGTACGCCTCTAAGGTTGCATTTCAAGTTTATCAGCGTAATGTAATTGTTTGGCATTCTAGCCAACTTGAGCATGAGATGTTTGATAAAACTAAAATTGGTTTTTTTGAAGTTGAAGCTAAAGATGGTAATACTTGGAGAGTCTTTAGTGCCAAAGACGAAAAACGTAGTATTCAGGTATTTGTTGCAGAGCTCAATGATGAGCGTTATGGCATTGTAGATGACGTATTAGAAAGCCTTAGTTTACCTTTAATGTCGGTAATGGCGGCTTTAAGTATTATTGTCTTTATTACCACTCGAGCGGCTTTAAGTCCACTGCGCCAATTAAGAAAGTTGTTACTCCAAAGAAATCCTTCCAATATGCAGGAGTTGGTTCTCCTTGACTCACCCACTGAAATTGCACCAATTGTGAAGGCGCTTAACTCCTTATTTATGAAAATAAATGATTTATTAGAGCAACAAAAAAGATTTAATGCAGATGCGGCTCATGAGTTAAGAACTCCTATTGCCGCTATCCGAATGCAGGCACAAGTAGCGATGCAGGCTTATCAGCAGCACAATTCTGAACAAGAAATACATGCTTTAAAATCGACTCTAAGTGGCTGCGATAGGGCGACTCGATTAGTCGATCAGTTGTTAACTTTATCTCAATTAGATGCTCAAGTACATCAACAAAATTCGAATAAAAATGATTCAACACAAGCTGATGAATTACAGTTAACTGACTTAGCGCATGTATGCCAAAATATGTCGCTAGACTTAGCGACTCTAGCTTTAGCTAAGGCCCAAGACCTTGAGTTAATTGCTCCTGATCAAGCACTGGTACAGGGGAGTTCAACCCTATGGGAAATTTTATTTCGTAACTTATTAGATAATGCGATTCGTTACAGTCCATACGGAGCAAAAATTCGTATTGAAATTAAAGTTTCAGATAAGTTTTTTTTGCTTACGATAGATGATAGTGGTCCAGGTATGCCGGCCCAAGAAATAAAAAAGTTGGGCGAGCGCTTTTATAGACAGTTGGGTACTGACGCAACCGGTAGTGGTTTGGGTTGGTCAATTGTACGAAGAGTAGTGGGTGTTTTAATGATTAACTTAGATGTTAAAGCAAGCTCTTTATTGGGCGGTCTAAGGGTTGAAATCATGGTGTCTCAAGTACTACTCAACGAATCCAATTATACCTATCAAATGAATTAACTTTGTTTTAAGCTAAATCTTACTAGTTTTAACATGCTCAATGCTACATCTGTAAAAACAATTTGATCATCAGAGGTGTCAGTATTGGCTTGAAACGGGAAGCCTACGTAATAGGCTTGTTGTTGTAGCGCTAATGTTTTAGTTGAGGATACAAAACTAAGACCTTTTTGAATTTCATTCGCTGTACTGGTGAATGCAATATCGGCTTCTGTAAAAAATACAAAAAAATGGTAGGTTTCGCTCAAGTCTTCAATTAAGTTGCCGTTACCAAAAACATTATCTAGATAAAAAACATTGCTAAATCCAAATTCTTTTTCAAGTTCTTTTTTAAAGGCCACTAACATCGACGCAGATGTTTTAGTCACATCAAGGCTAATCACATGGCAAACTGTGTTAGCGGTAATTAATGCTTTAGAAAACTTTTTATTACCTCGATATGCACCTTTTTCAACTTCAGAATAAATTTTAGCAATAATAAAATAAGCCGTGCTGAACATAAAGGCCAATGTTAAATCAATAAGATAATAACTATAACTAATTGAAATAATCGTAATGCCTAAAATTGCAACTTGTGAAGCAGCAAAAACACCTTCAATCTTTTTATCTTCTACCGAATAATAAAAGGCCAGCATGAGGGCCAGAATAAATAAGATGGCTACGCTGGCTTGTAGTGCTTCAGGAAGTATTTTTAAATCACTTCCCGATATGAGGTCATCTATTGCCGTTGCAATGATTAAATTATCGTCGGTAGCGCTTGAAACAGGACTTGTTTTCACATTTGCTATGCCCGGCGCACTGACGCCTAAAATAATAATTTTTCCGGTCATTAAATTTTTAAAATCTTTTTCTTGTTGTCCTTTCGCATTAAAATAATCAGAAAAAGAGATGCGCTGATAA
>JALQUL010000252.1 GCA_023260735.1 Limnohabitans sp.
AGGCTACCGCAAGGATCTTGAAGCCAATGACTGACTGTGGCTGTCAATGATGTTGTCCGAAACGCCGTGCAGTCCCTTGCGTAAAAGTGCTAGATCACCAGACCGTGCTTTAAAGGTTTTGGTGGGAGTTGAAGTTGGCAATAAAACCATTTCATTTTGAATGGCTGCTGCATGACTGTTAGCGAAGAGTGTTCTTTTTATTTATTATTTATTTTTTTATCTTCGCCACCCAACGCTCTGTTCTTAATCGGCACAAAGCCCATCTCTAACCCATAAATACTGGCAATTTTATTCAACGTTTCAAGCGTAGGGTTACCCTTGCCTGCAATAATTTGTTTAAAGGATTGCAAACTAATTTGCCTATGCTGGGCAAATTCTGGCTGAGTTAATGGGCTAATTTGTTGCATTAGCTTAACTGCTTCTGCAATAGTTAATTGGTTGCGAAAAACACCCTGAAACAATTGGTCTCTGAGGGCTTTTTCTTTATCGCGGCTTCTATGTTTAACTCGTTTGTCCATGGTGGTAGGTTTTAATTAAACACGATTAAAATCAGCCAAAGTATAGAGGCTATTGGCCACTTTATTGATGGATAAACTGCACTCATCAACTACACTTTTATCAACACCACAGTTCAAACATACTTCATGCAAATTAGAAATGACGTCTGCGAAAACTAGCATTTCTTTTGCACAATATTCAAGTTCATATTGGGGTAGTTCAAGTGTGTTAAAAATATCAAGCCAATCAGTCTTCACATTGCCCTGTTGATCTTTCCAGTGAACAGCTCTAGGAATCATTTCTGGATCTTTATACATGGGTGCAAAATCAAATAATGGCGTAAGGCTCACCGTACCATCTAAGTTCCTTTGAACGGCCGTGTTACGAGCATGATTATCAGTGTTTCTTAGCGCTTGATTAAGTGCATCTCTTTTAAGATATTCAACTGTTTCTTGAAGTGGATGATTGACATATTGACGCATAGCCATTAACAATTCATTATGGCTCGTTTTAATTCCAAAACCACGATGCCCTGCCAAACTTGCCAAGCTTTCTTGATGCAACCTATTCACGGCGTCATCAGTCACTACTCGATCAAAACGCCGTACAAAAAGCATATCATTCACAAAAATTGGCTCGGCATAAACTCTTATGCCACATACTTTTGCAACCCTTAAATAGGCGGCTTCGTTACGTAAGACTAACAGGTCATCGTGACTGCGACCTCTAGGCAATTTGAGCAACCAATGCTCTAAGACTTCTTCGTCTGGCAATCCCATGTCGGGATGCCACAAACCTTTTTTATCTTTACTTAATAAGTATTTGGGTGCAGCACCTTGCACGCCTGTAGTGCCACTTGCAAGCATTCCATGCACACTTAATTCATATAAAAATTTTTCGGATTTGAGTTGAATTTCTTGGAGTTCAACACCCCGAGAAAAATCGTATTGACCACCCGAAACTTGACTGCTTAATTGGGTATAAAACTCAACCGCCGTGTTAATTCTTAAAGCACCTATGGGATTAAAAGCGCCAGCTTTTAAAAGCGTCAGTTCAACTCCGTCGCTATCAGCCAGATGAAGTAGATTGCTTAAAAACTTTCTGCCAGCCCCCTGGGGAACCAAGTCATACAGAAATGGGGGAATTCGATGATCTAAGGTCTCTGGTGCTCCGCCCTCTGTTGGCAGATATTGAACGTCATAAAAGCCAACTGGCATGGCCAGAGAAACAGGCAATAAGTGATTGCCATAGATGTAATCCGAACAATAATCAAAACGACATTTACCATTACCAAGATCAATTATCTCGGCGGCATTCACCCAAGTATTTTGGATGAAAATTTGAATAATGGAAGTGGACTTCATTTGGTAATTAGAGCATTTTATTAGTCTAAATACAAGTTTTTTTTAGCTATTTAGATTATTTTAATAATCTATTTACTCAAAAATAAAAAATCTTAATCTTCATTTTTATTGCTTCTTGAACGGGCCAAATCAATTGCATAGACGTTTTTGTAATAAAGAACTAAGAAATTATTAGTTCTAGTTTTAAAGGCTTCAGCTCAAAATTCAACCATCTGATTGATTTTTTGAATTGAGGTACTTTATGAACTCCTTACGCCGTCTCGTCTCTATTGCTATTCCCAGCCTGTTATTGGGTTTAACCGTGCAAGCACAAGCTCAAACTGTTAACTTATTAAATGTGTCCTACGATCCCACTCGTGAGCTTTACAGCGAGTTCAACACGGCGTTTGCCAAATACTGGAAAGCCAAATCGGGTCAAGATGTGTTGATTAAACAATCCCATGGTGGTTCTGGCAAACAAGCACGCTCGATTATTGATGGTTTAGATGCCGATGTCGCTACCTTGGCTTTGGCGGGTGATACCGATGCTTTAAGTAAATTTGGTGGCCTTATTCCTGCTGACTGGCAAAAGCGCCTGCCCCATAACTCTTCGCCTTATACCTCCACGATTGTTTTAGTGGTGCGTCAAGGTAACCCTAAAAACATTAAAGACTGGGACGATTTAGTAAAACCAGGCATTAGTGTGATTACCCCTAATCCTAAAACTTCTGGTGGAGCACGCTGGAATTATTTAGCCGCTTGGGAATTTGCCAAACGTAAATATGGCACCGAGGCCAAAGCCAAAGAGTTTGTAGCCCAACTTTATAAAAATGTCGCAGTTTTAGATACGGGCGCTAGAGGCTCATCGGTTACTTTTGCCCAGCGCAATCAAGGCGATGTGTTTATCTCTTGGGAAAATGAGGCCAACTTATTAGAAAAAGAATTTGGTAGTAAAGTAGATGTGGTTTACCCTTCCATTAGTATTTTGGCTGAACCTGCTGTTGCTATTGTGGATAAAAATGTCGATAAAAAAGGCACTCGTGCTGTGGCTCAAGCCTATTTGCAATACCTTTATTCTGATGAGGGGCAAGACATTGCTGGTAAAAACTTCTATCGTCCTATAAACGAAAAATATTTAACCAAATACGCCAAACAATTTCCAAAATTGCCTTTATTTACCATTGAACAAGCCTTTGGTGGCTGGGCTAAAGCCGATAAAGATCATTTTGCAGATGGTGCAAGTTTTGATCAAATTTACTCCAAAAAATAAACATGAATTTCCAACAATTAAGATCAGTACGTGAAGCGGTTAAATGTGGCTTTAATCTAACCGAAGTGGCTCATCTTTTATTTACTTCACAACCTGGTGTCAGTCGTCAAATTCGTGAGCTGGAAGAAGAGTTGGGAATTGATATTTTTGTACGCAGTGGCAAACGTCTGACTGGGCTTACACCACCAGGCAAAATACTATTACCGATTGTAGAGCGCCTATTATTAGATTGTGAAAATTTAAAGCGTGTGGGGGCCGATTTTAGTGCCAAATTAGAGGGCAAACTCTCGGTTGCGGCTACCCACTCACAAGCCAGATATGCCCTGCCGCATGCGGTTCGTGATTTTCGTTTATTGTTTCCTCAAGTGACCTTTCATTTGCACCAAGGCTCACCTAAACAAGTGGCAGAAATGTTGTTGTCGGGTGAAGCCGATATTGGAGTGGCAACCGAGGCTTTGAATCAATATTCACAATTGGTGACTATTCCTTGTTATCGCTGGACTCATAGCATTATCGTGCCACCCCACCATCCCTTATTAGAAGTGGAAGGGCAGGTCACTTTAGAACAATTAGTGAATTACCCCATCATTACTTATGAGTTAGGCTACACCGGTCGATCGCATATTGATGATGCGTTTGCCAAAGTAGGATTGCAACCCAATGTAGTGTTAACCGCCATGGATGCGGACGTGATTAAAACCTATGTGGAGCTGGGCATGGGCGTTGGCATTGTGGCCTCTATTGCGCTTGACCCCGATAGAGATCACCATTTTTATGCGATTGATGCGGGTCATTTATTTGAAATCAACCAAACCCTTTTAGCTATTCGAAAAGGTACTTGGTTAAGAGCTTATTCGTTTAGTTTTATTGAAACTTTTGTACCGACCTTAACCCAAGAGGTAGTAGAAGCGGCTCTGGCTCAACACTTTAATAAAGAAGAGTAAGCCTTAGCTGTTAAATGGTGCGACATTAGTGGCTAGGATGAGCCATTTTTTGCGCGGCAAACAAGGCAAGCACCGATACTCCCGCAAAAAAAGTCAACCCAATTAAGCCATATAAATAACCTACTTTTGGATTCCAACTCAGGCCTAGTAGTAAGGGCGCACTGGCTTTGGCAATGGCTTGTGGAAAACCTAAAGCACCCGTTAATACCGCTACGTCTTTTTGATTCACATACAAGGGAATCACAGTGCCTTTGACGATGGTCAGTAAGCCATTAGCAAAACCAAATAACACCACAAATAATGTCAAGATAAAAATATTGGTACTGGGCCAATCAAATAATAAAAAGCTAATGGGTAATAAAGCTGCAATCCATAAATTGCTTTTATTCACATTCCAATATCGCTCAGTAATAAACAGCACCAAGCGTCCCACTACCTGCATAAAACCAATCGCAGCTGGTATAGCAATGACCCAATAGGGGCTTAATTTTCTTTCTTGCAAAATCGCAATTAAATGCGGTGGTAATGCAGAGGTGACTGCCATTGAACAAATAATAAAAAAGCCACAAAAATAATACGCTGGGTTTTTTATATATTTTTTTAGAATCACCCAATTGGCTCTTGTTTCTTTGGCTGCTGGTACAGGCATTTGCTGCTGATCCGCTAAGGGCTTTTCAAAGTTTTTTTCTTGCAAAATATAATAATGAATCGGTAAACAAATTAGCAATTGCAAACTAGCTAAAAATAACAATGCATTGCGCCAGCCCCAAGCGTCAATACAAGCATTGGATAGTGGAATAAATACGGTACTGGCCAAGCCTGCTACCAAGGTGATGGTGATAATACTTTGCCTAAAATGATGCGGAAATCTTTGCGTTAACACGGTAAACAAGGGGGTGTACAAACACATGGAACCCGCTAAACCTAAACCGGTCCACACCGCATAAAACTGCCATTGTGTTTGAATTTTGCTGTGCAAGGCCAACAACACAGCCGTCAAAATTGTTCCCGCCGTCATAATCACTCGCTCATGACCGTTGCGTAAATATTTGGCCAATGGCAATGCTAACAAACCATCGGCCAATAACATCAAACTAAAACCCAAAGAGGCCTGAGCACGACTCAATTGCAAGGCTTGTTCTATAGGACCCAGCAATAACGCAAAGGTGTAATACACACTGCCCCAGGTAATCAGTTGAGGCAAGGCCAGCCATAAAACCAATTGTCGATTGGGATGGGGCTTTAAATTATTTTCTTGGGGCATCTAAGATTTTTCCGAAAGCATTTAAATGTGGGTGCGCATTTTTTAAAAGGGTACTTAAGTAAGTGAGAAATCTAAGCCCTTTGAATCACTCTCAACACCTCTTCACCATAGGCTTGTAGTTTTTTCTCGCCTATGCCGCTAATTCCTATTAAGTCATCTAAAGAGGTGGGGGCTGTGCTAGCGACTGCGCTTAAGGTGGCATCGTTAAAAATCACAAAGGCGGGCAGGTTGTGTTCTCTGGCAATTTCGGCACGCCAGGCTTTTAAGGCTACAAAACGTTTTTGTCCATCGGTATCTAAAAAATCGGGTACTTTGGTTTTGGCTTTTACTTTGCTAGCGGCCGATTTTTCTAGCTTGTTCACTGCACTAGCTACCGAAGCTCTTAAATGAATGGGTACTTCACCTTTTAATACGGCTCTAGAACCAGACGTGAGTTGTAGTGTGTTGTAGGCTTGGGCATTAATACTAACGGCATCTATGGCAATTAATTGCCGTAATACAGCTCTTAATTGGGCTTCACTATAGGCAACACCTAAACCAAAGGTGCTAATAATTTCATGATGATGTTGTTTGATTTTATCGGTGATTTTGCCACGCAAAATATCCATAATATGACCTGCACCAAAACCCATGCCACTTTGTTGTTGTATGCGATAAATGGTGCTAAGTAATTTTCTGGCGGCATCAGTGCCATCCCAAATAGCGGGCGGGTGCAAGCAGTTATCGCAGTTGCCACAGGGTTCTGATTTTTCGCCAAAATATTGCAATAAGCGAACGCGCCTGCAGTCGTTGGCTTCTGCCAAACCTAACAAGGCATCTAATTTCCCTCGCAGTCCCTGTTTAAAATCTTCGTTAGCTGGGCTTTCGTCAATCATACGGCGTTGATTCACAACGTCTTGTAAGCCATAACACATCCATGCGTTAGCCGCTTCACCGTCTCGACCTGCACGGCCGGTTTCTTGATAATAGCCTTCTATGTTTTTAGGCATATCAATATGAGCCACAAACCGAACATCGGGTTTATCAATGCCCATACCAAACGCAATAGTGGCCACCATAATCACGCCTTCACTGCGCAAGAACCGATCTTGATGCGCTTGCCTGACGCTGGCATCTAGGCCTGCATGATAAGGCAGTGCATCTAGTCCCGACTCGCATAGTTTTTGAGCAATTTCTTCCACCCGTTTGCGGGATTGGCAATACACTACTCCGGCATCGCCCTCATGCTCTCTTTCAATAAAGCGCAATAATTGCTGGGTAGGATCTTTTTTCTCGACAATGGTGTAGCGAATATTGGGCCGATCAAAACTACTGACAAACTGCTTGGCTTGCTCTAATTGCAAACGCTCGACAATATCACTTTGAGTGAGGGCATCGGCTGTGGCGGTTAAGGCAATTCTTGGCACCTCTCCGTAACGCTCATGTAGCAGGGTTAAGGATCGGTACTCGGGCCTAAAATCATGACCCCACTGGCTGACACAATGGGCCTCATCAATCGCAAACAAGGCAATTTTTCTTTGTTCGTATAAGGCATCTAATAAGGCTAGAAACCGTGGGTTAGTGACTCTTTCGGGGGCGGCATAAAGTAAAGTAATTTCACCGCGCATTAGTTTTTGCTCAGTTTGATTGGCCTGTGCAAAAGTCAGCGTAGAGTTTAAAAAGGCAGCATTCACACCAGCCTCATCTAATGCCCCTACTTGATCGTGCATGAGAGCAATTAAAGGCGATATCACAATACTAATACCAAGGCCATTTTGTTGCCTAGCAATGGCAGGAATTTGGTAACACAATGACTTTCCGCCGCCTGTTGGCATTAAGACCAAGGCATCACCGCCTCCCACCACATGCTCAATAATGGCTTGTTGTGGGCCGCGAAAATTCTCATAACCAAAATATTGGCGCAAAATAGTGTGTAGTTGTGACATCTACCTATTGTCTGTGCTTTAGGCCTTGTTTTTACTAAGGACTCATTGTTTTTATCAATGTTATTAGCTCAGTCTCATGACTGGTGGCTCAAAACAGCTGAAACAACAGGGTTGATAGGCCTAGAAAATCCTAATTGAGCAGAGATATTATTGGCCGCTTCTTTTAAAGCGACTGCATTGCTACCCATCCAATCGGGGTCAAACCCACCAGTAGGACCTAATATGGTCATCACTAAGGCCAAATTCCCATGATGGTCAAATACAGGTGCAGAAAACGCACTCACACCAGGAATGGGTTTACCAATCACTCTGGCCATACCTCTGTCTCTGACTTCTTGAAACAAGGCTTGTAACTCTTTCCAATTACTTAAATCGCCCACAATATGCGGAAAGGCTTTTGGATGAGCCGAATCTTCAATAAATAACTCGACTTTTTTGGCTGGTAAATAGGCGCCAAACACTTGGCCAGTGGCGGTGGTTAAGGACATTACCGTGCCAGGTCTTAAATTCATGTGAATGGGGTAACTCGATTCTTCAAGATGAATCACGGTGGGCCCACCATTACCCCATACCGCTAAAGCAACAGTTAAATTGATTTTTTGTACCAACTCAAGCGCCACCCCCATAGCTAAGCGAACTGGATTTAATTGCCTTAAACCAGCTAAACCCATACGCAAAGCTAATGACCCTAGGCCGTATCGGCCCGAAACAGGATCTTGTGCTACCAAACCAATTTTACCAAAACTCACTAAATAAGGATGGGCTTTAGCTGGAGTCATATCGGCTGCTTCCGCTAATTGCTTTAAGGTCATGGGGTTACCAGTATTTGACAAGGCGACTAATAGTTGCCCACCCACCTCAATGGATTGAATCCCTCTTCTTTCTTTTTCGTCTTCGTTTTGCATTCTTTGATTCGTAGTTGTTCTAGTCGCTTATATTAAACATTGTCATTAGATGAGTCAATTTCAAATTACTTATAAACTAGTCAATATTTAGATATAGACAAATTCATTTTACATTAGCAAATTTTAATGATAAGATGATGGCATCTTCTAACTTAAAGCTTTTTTATGTCCACCCAACAATTCGCATCCGTTGCTGACCTTGAAGTCAAAAAAACGACTTTTGTTCAATTATCTGCCCACTGCTGGGCCTACACCGCCGAAGGTGATCCTAATACTGGCGTCATTATTACCAATGATTCCGTATTAATTTGTGATACTTTGGCCACTCCAGTAATGGCTCAAAACCTCATCGCTGAAATTCGTAAGGTCACCGACAAGCCAATTAAATATGTCGTCTTATCCCATTACCATGCAGTTCGTGTATTGGGCGCCTCTGGTTATAAAGCAGCTGGCATGCAAGAAATTATTGCGAGTCGTGGTACCTATGAAATGATTGTCGAGCGTGGTGCGCAAGACATGCAATCTGAATATGAACGCTTCCCACGTCTATTTAATAACTTCGACTCGATTCCTGGTTTGACTTGGCCTACCTTGGTGTTTGAAAAAGAAATGACGCTTTGGATGGGTGATTTAGAAGTCAAAATCATGCATTTAGGTGCTGGTCACACCAAAGGCGATACAGTGGTATGGATTCCCTCTGAAAAAGTCTTGTTCTCTGGTGATTTAGTCGAAGCCGACGCAGCCTGTTATACCGGTGACGCACAACTTGAAGAATGGCCCGCCACACTTGATGCTTTATCTGCTTTAGGAGCAGAAAAAGTAGTACCTGGTCGTGGTCCTGCATTAGATACACCAGAACGCGTGGCCTCTGGTTTGGCCTACACCCGTGACTTTGTCACCACTCTTTTCAATTCAGCCAAAGAAGCAGTGGCACAGGATATGAATTTAAACCAAGCGATGGCACATTGCCGTAAAGCGATGGATCCAAAATTTGGCCAAGTTTTTATTTATGAGCATTGTTTACCGTTTGACGTGACCCGCGCAGTAGATGAAGCCAGTGGCATTAAGCATCCACGTATTTGGACGGCAGAGCGCGATAAAGAAATGTGGCACGGTTTACAAGCTAAGTCTTAATTCATCTTTAAATTGCTTGAAGGTCAGCTCACTTACACAAGAGCTACCCCTCTTGCTAATAGTTTCGAAGGTTTAATTTACTTTTAAGTTTACTTTCGAACATCTAATTGGTTTGATTGATTGATCATTTTGCGCACCTAATTTCGAGGATTGTATGCTTAGCACCTATCAGTACCCCACTTTTGACTACCGAGCCTCACCGGATCAAACTTCTAGCTCGGTGGTGAGGCATCCTGTGATTGTGGTGGGAGCCGGCCCAGTTGGCCTAGCGGCTGCCATTGACCTTGCCCAAGCAGGGATTCCAGTGGTAGTGCTTGACGATGACAACACCGTTTCTGTGGGCTCTAGGGGGCTTTGTTATGCCAAACGAACCCTAGAAGTATTAGACCGCTTAGGGGTAGGTGATGACACCGTCGCCAAAGGTGTGAGCTGGAATGTAGGCCGCACCTTTTTAAACGAAGATGAAGTATTTAACTTTAACTTAACACCAGAAGCAGGATTTAAACGTCCAGGTATGGTGAATTTACAGCAGTATTACCTCGAAGAATACGAAGTAAAAAGAGCTCGTCAATTAGCCCATCTGGATTTGCGTTACAAAAATAAAGTCATTTCTGTTGCACAAGAAGGCCAAGGAGCGAGTTTGCAAATTGAAACGCCAGACGGGGTGTATGCACTACAAACCGACTGGTTAATTGTGGCCGATGGCGCTCGTAGCAATATTCGCCGTATGTTAGGCTTAGAAATTGATGGGAAAGTTTTTAAAGATCGCTTCTTAATTGCCGATGTGGTGATGAAAGCCGATTTCCCAGCTGAACGTTGGTTTTGGTTTGACCCACCTTTTCATAAAAATCAATCGGTGTTGTTACACCGAGAAGCCGATAATGTTTACCGCATTGACTTTCAATTAGGCTGGCAAGCCGATCCTGAAGAAGAGAAAAAACCCGAGAATGTCATCCCACGTATTAAAGCCATGTTGGGTGACGATAGGGAGTTTGATTTGGAATGGGTAAGTGTTTACACTTTCCAATGTCGCCGTATGACAGAATTCAAACACGGCAGAATTTTATTTGCCGGCGATGCCGCCCATCAGGTTTCACCATTTGGAGCACGTGGTGCTAACTCAGGTATTCAAGATGCCGATAATTTGGCATGGAAATTAAAATTGGTATTAGAGGGTAAAGCACCGGAATCATTGCTCAACACCTACTCTGAAGAACGTGGTTTTGCAGCTGATGAAAACATCATGAACTCCACCCGGTCTACCGATTTTATTACGCCTAAAAGCAAAACCTCTTTAACCTTTAGAAATGCGGTTTTAGCCTTAGCAAAAGATCATGCTTTTGCGAGGTCTTTGGTCAATTCTGGTCGTTTGTCAGTCGCTACTTATTTAACCCAATCTTCACTTAACACTCCCGACACCGAAGTTTTTGCTGGCAATATGGTGCCAGGTGCGGCAATTGATGACGCACCCTTGCAATTGAATGGTCAAGATACCTGGCTTAGCGACATCACTGGTAATGAATTTATAGCTTTAATTTATTGCCAAAATGTAGATGCTATTAGTCCTGCACAGCGACTTGAACTCGCCAACTTAGCTCTGCAAAAAATAGCAGTAAAGGTCGTCATCATTAGCCCAACTGCGGCTAAGGAAGATGATGAATTACCAGTTTATGTGGATGTTGCAGGTCGTTTTGCAGAGCGTTTTGATAGCCAAGATCAGACTACTTATTTGTTAAGGCCCGATCAACATGTAACGGCAAGATGGCGCAGCATTAATACAGCTTTTATCAGTGCTGCTGTTGCCAAAGCCACCATGAACACCCATTAATAAAGGATTCAAAATGTCATTGAATTTAGAGCCTAATTTTGCAGAGCCTGATCAACGTTATTTTCATAAATTTTCGCCAGGTGATGATTTTTATGAATTATTAATCGAAACCCACCGCGACCTCAGCGACGAGCAAAGTGCCATGGTCAATGCTAAACTTATTCTGCTGTTAGCCAATCATATTGGCGATATTTCGGTGTTAAAACAAGCGATGCAAATTGCACGCCTTGATGTTTAAGGAGATTACATTATGTTAGTGCAACAAATTCATCATGTCGCTTATCGCTGTAAAGATGCGAAACAAACAGTTCAATGGTATGAAAAGCATCTTGATATGAAGTTTGTATTAGCCATTGCCGAAAACGAAGTGCCCTCCACCAAAGCCCATGACCCCTATATGCATGTTTTTTTAGATGCGGGTAATGGTAATATTTTGGCTTTCTTTGAGTTACCCACTCAGCCCGAGATGGACCGAGATCACAATACACCAACTTGGGTGCAACATTTAGCCCTTAAAGTCGATTCGGTTGACACCTTAATTCAAACTAAAGAGCGTTTAGAGGCGGCAGGCATTTCTGTCTTAGGCCCCACCGATCACACGATTTTTAAATCGATTTATTTTTTCGACCCCAATGGTCATCGCCTTGAATTAGCTGCCGATACCGGCACACCTAAAATGATGCAAATGCTTGACGATGTGAAATGGGAAATGCTCAATGAGTGGGCCGAGACCAAAAGTGCCCCCAAACATGCCGCTTGGATGCATGATGGAAGTATGGCCAATGTTGGCACTGAATAAGTCGCTCCAACCAGGCACTTTATTTAGCCCTATCTCAATTTCATTTTAAGATTGTTTGCATGCCTTTAATCAACGAAACCCATCAAGCTAATTTACAAAGTTGGCTACCCAGCGCCCAACCAACAGGTATTGATTTTCCCATTCAAAATTTGCCTTTTGCGAGTTTTAAACGTAAAGACAATGGGCGAGCCACCTGCGGTGTGGCGATTGGTGATCAAATCATCGACTTATCTATTTTGTCCACTAAAGACTTATTGTCTGGCTTAGCACTAGAGGCCGCTAAGGCGGCAAGCTCGCATCAGCTTAATGCACTCATGGCATTAGGCACAGCTTATTGGTCGGCTTTGCGCTTGGCTTTATCTCGTGCGTTAAGGTCAGATGCTAGTGCTTTGGTACAAGCTCAATTAGCGGAGTGTTTAGTCGCACAGTCACAAGTCGAATACGCCTTACCCGCACAAATTGGCGACTACACTGATTTTTACACTTCGGTACATCACGCCACCAATATTGGTAAATTATTTAGGCCCGACAACCCGCTCTTACCCAACTATAAATGGGTGCCAATTGGTTATCATGGTCGTGCCTCTAGTATTGGTGTTTCTGGTCAAAGTTTTGTTCGCCCTAAAGGGCAAATCATGCCACCAGGCGCGACCGAGCCTATTTTTGGCGCCAGCAAACGCCTAGATATTGAACTCGAATTAGGTATTTTTGTAGGTGCTGGTAATGCCCTAGGCCAGCCTATTGCCATGACACAAGCTGAAGACCATGTATTTGGTATTTGTTTGCTTAACGATTGGTCAGCCCGAGACCTTCAAGCGTGGGAGTACCAGCCTTTGGGTCCATTTTTAGCCAAAAATTTTGCCTCTACCATTTCACCTTGGGTTGTCACACTGGAAGCCTTAGCTCCTTATCGGGTGGCTTTTAACAGGCCAGAGTCCGACCCGCAACCTATGGCTTATTTAGACTCGGCGCATAACCGTGAACAAGGTGCTTTTGATATTCAGTTGCAGGTGAATTACCTCACTCCACAAATGAAACAATCTGGCCTTGCTGCCAGCACGATTTGCCAAACCAGTTACCAACATGCCTACTGGACGATTGCCCAAATGGTAACCCACCACACTGTTAATGGCTGTAATTTACAAGCAGGTGATTTATTAGGCAGTGGCACTTTATCGGGCCCCACCCTCGACCAAGCAGGTGCCTTAATTGAGTTAACCGCTGGCGGCAAAAACCCAATTACCCTAGCTAATGGTGAGACCCGTACTTTCTTAGAAGACGGCGACACCATTATTTTAAAAGCTTGGTGCGAAAAATCAGGGGCGGCTCGCATTGGTTTTGGTGAATGTGTAGGCACTGTTTTACCTGCCAAATAAACTATAACTTTTATAATTAGTTTTGAATTGTTTAACCGTCATTTTTTAAATGGCGGTTTTTTTATGTCTGATTTTTATTGTGGACTTCTTAACGCCCTGCGGTATTGAATCGCTTCTGCAACATGAGTAATTTGGGTTTCGGTGGCCTGTGCTAAATCGGCAATGGTGCGGGCTACTTTTAAACTTCGGTGGGTTACTCTGGCACTCCAGCCTAAACGGGTGGCAGCGCCCATTAAAAACAGCCTCGCTTCGTTGCTTAAATTCATTTGTTCTTCTAGTTCTTTACCTTGTAGTGCACTATTGGGTTTGCCTTGGCGTTGTTGTGCTATTAACCTAGCTTGAGCGCAGCGTTGTTGTACTTCAAGGCTTGTTTCATTTCTTTTTTGACCTGGTTTTAGATCTAACTGATTTTGCTTAGGGCTTAATAAATCATCGGCACTCATGGCTGACACCTCTATGTGTAGATCAATACGATCGAGCAACGGACCACTTAATTTGCCTTGGTAACGATTGATTTGCTCGGGTGAACAGCGACACGCTTTTTGAGTCGAGCCTAAATAACCACAAGGACAGGGGTTCATGGCAGCAATTAACTGGAATTTAGCTGGGTATTGTGCTCTAGTCGTAGCCCTAGCAATACTAATATGCCCCGACTCTAAAGGTTCACGCAAGGCCTCTAGTGCCATTCTAGGAAACTCGGGTAGCTCATCTAAAAATAAAATTCCGTGATGCGCCAGCGAAATTTCGCCAGGTCTTGGGGGTACACCGCCGCCGACCAAAGCTATTGCACTGGCAGTGTGATGCGGGCTACGGGTAGGCCGTTGGCCCCAAGCTTGTAAATGAAATTGACCGGCCAAACTTGCCACTGCGGCACTCTCTAGTGCCTCTTGCTGAGTCATGGGGGGTAATAATCCGGCAAAGCGTTGTGCCAGCATGGATTTACCAGCGCCAGGTGGCCCTACCATTAACAAACTATGACCACCAGCAGCGGCAATTTCTAATACTCTTTTGGCCAAAGTTTGGCCTTTAACTTCGGCTAATTCTGGATAATGCGGGATTTGAGTTTCTGCTTTAGGTTGTAGCCTAGTAAGAGCGTTAGCCGCCAAATTTGCTTGGTTAGGTTTTCCAGGCAAAAAGGCATGTGCCACTTCAGATAAGTGAGCCACACCAATCACATAAGAACTTGGCACCAAGGCCGCCTCTTGAGCACTTTCTTGGGGCAAGACTAACTTGACTGGGGTACTGGCCTCGTGCAGGGCTAAACTCATGGCTAAAGCCCCTCTTACCGGCCTTAATTGGCCAGATAATGATAACTCTCCTGCAAACTCATAATTTTGAAGGCTTTCGTTGTTAATTTGTCCACTTGCGGCCAGCACTCCTAAGGCAATAGGTAAATCGAAGCGGCCTGAATCTTTGGGTAAGTCAGCGGGGGCTAAATTAACGGTGATTCGTTTATTGTGAGGGAACTCGAAACCTGCGTTAATAATGGCAGAACGAACCCGCTCGCGTGCTTCTTTGACCTCTACGTCAGCTAAACCGACCAAAGTGAAGCTGGGTAGCCCATTGGCTAAATGCACTTCTACCACTACCGAAGGAGCAGATAAGCCCAATAATGCACGGCTTTTAATTTGTGACAAGCTCATAATAGTTAATTTGAGTTATTTCGCTTATCATAAATCAAATTATGTATTTTGGGTGTTTTACATTTATTTTTTCCTCAGTCTC
Organism: Limnohabitans sp.; assembly: GCA_023260735.1. GTDB lineage: Bacteria > Pseudomonadota > Gammaproteobacteria > Burkholderiales > Burkholderiaceae_C > JALQUL01. The sequence goes on from JALQUL010000252.1 coordinate 15,012, forward strand.
ACAAGTGTGGGTTGTGTTTGCGTACACTTCAGTACTATTGATGAACTTTAACCCTACAATAATTCTTCTTAAATGAATTATTTTGTTTTTGCTTTTTTGTCTTTTAATTGAAGGTTTATTTGTGAAGCTTCCTCCTAATTCTTTGTTCGCTATTTTGTTACGCTCACCTTGGTGGTTCAGTGCCTTATTGGTAGTGGGTTTTGTTTTATTAAGTCGCTTGCTGTTGTCAGATGAATATTGGAAGTTTGGTGCGGTCGGTGCATTTCCCTTTGTTATTACGGCTGTTCTTGCGCTGAAACGTCAACTCAAAGCACCTAAAGTTTCCACTATTAACACTCAAATCGAAGCCTTGCGTAATATGCCTTGGCCACAATTTTCTGAAAAAATTGTGCAATCGTTAACCCAACAAGGTTATACGATAGCCAAACTACAAAGTGCCACTGGAGCAGATTTTTTAATCAGCAAACAAGATCAAAAAATCGTCTTAGCCGCCAAACGTTGGAAAGCAGCCAACTTAGGCGAGAGCGAATTGCATCAGCTCAATAAAGCCAAACAATTTCACAAAGCCGATGGTGCTTGGTATATTACAGTGGGCAATGTCAGCAATAAAGCTGTTTTATTTGCTAATAAAAACCAAATTGAGCTGTTGCAAGATGCTTTATTGGTACAACGTTTACCATTGGTCTAAGTTGGTTTTTTTATTTTTAAAAAGTAGCACATTATGTTAGACCCTGATTTTGGCCCTTACCTTAAATCACACATTCGCACCGTTCCTAATTGGCCTTTGCCTGGCGTGCAATTTCGTGACATTACCCCTTTGCTCCAAGACCCAAAAGTTTTTAGGGTGTTAATCGATTCTTTTGTTCATCGCTACATGGATGCAGCTAACCGCCCAGATGTAGTCGCTGGTCTTGACGCACGTGGTTTTATTATTGGCTCGGTGATTGCGTATGAATTAAATTTAGGATTTGTACCGATTCGTAAAAAGGGGAAATTACCCTTTACTACCGTGCAAGAAACTTATGAACTCGAATACGGCAGCGCCACTGTTGAATTACACACCGATGCCGTTAAACCAGGTCAAAAAGTTTTATTAATTGACGATTTAATTGCCACTGGTGGCACCATGCTGGCTGGTAAAGCCTTGCTTGAAAAATTAGGCGCCACTGTATTAGAGGGTGCTGCCATTGTCGATTTACCCGAATTAGGTGGCTCTCAAAAACTCAAAGAAACAGGTCTAAAATTATTTACTTTGCTGGATTTTGCAGGGCATTAATTAAGTAATTTTTTGAGTTGTTAAAAGTCTTGGTTCTGTATTGAAGATCCAAGACTTTTCTTTTTTATACACGTGCCAAGACGGCTCTCTTACTCGCTATTTCCTCTCTATTCATATAACAACCTTGTAAATGGCGATTGCCCGTGTTGGCATCAAAACTTTCACGACCATGTAACACACGACTGTTATCGTAGGTAATCAATTCGCCTGCGGCCAAACGGGTGGTTAAATGATATTTTGTATCACGTAAGCGTTTCCATAATGCTGCAATTGCACCATACATAGGCTCTATTAATTCAGCTGGCAACTGCATAGAGGATCGAAGCCAATTATTAAAACGAATTCTTTTGAGTTGGCCATAGGGGTCTAGCTCAAGGGCTAAAGCATCGGTTGCAATATCACAGCTTTCATCGTGAAATCGATAGGTTAATGGATAGCTTGAAAGTAATTGAAATGACTCGGGGTCCTCTTGACGTAAGTCTTGTGCTACACGAAATCCATCTGCAAAAATAGAACCACCACCCACCACGCTATTGGCCAAACAACACAACATTTGTATATCGGGCGGAGAGCCCCAATTGACCAAATCGGTGTGTAGCTCTAAACCCAATGAGGTGTAGGCTACAGCATTGGGATTGGGCATTGAAATCACATCATAAAACTCACCAAAGTTGGAGTTTCTAACGGGGCCAATTCTATTTGCTACTTCAATCAATTTACCAGATACAGTAGGCACACCACGTAATAACACTATGCCATCTTTTAGTAGCGCATCCATCCATGCTTTAACGCCGTTGTCAGTAGTGAAGTAATCATTAAAATCCACAACCACCAAATTGTGTTGATGCTGAGAGTCCCAAAGTCTTTTAATTGGTTTTTGCTCTGCTAGAGCTGCCTGGGAATAACAATGATGTCTTAACCAAGCCCAAGAAAATTGGGAGCTGTGTTGCTCTGTGCCTTGTATAAAATCAAGCACCACCCCCGTACCTTCCACCACTTGAATAGCTTTTATTTCAGGACGTGCATGATCAAAAAACATATAGGTGCGCTCTAAGGCTTTGGGATGTTTACACTTCGAACAAGCACAATTATCTCTTAGCCAAATGGCATGAAAAACACTTTCGCGACCATCATCCCAGCGCACTTCAAGTAGTTTTGCATTAAAGTTTACCGTCTTTACACTATGGGGGGTTTGATAGACTGCTAAATCTGCCATATCAAATACCTGATTGGTAACTACTGTGTTGGAACTCATATTTGGGTCACCCTTTTTCAAAACCTAAATGAATTTTATAGAGGTGGTCACTTTAAAGCAAACCTTGTTGTTCTATAGCAGTTGAACAACAAGGCTTGGTACTGACGATGCAATACTACTCGGCATGATCCTGCTTAAAACTGAAGCACCTAAAAGTATTTTGGTGAACCAACTTCAATTGGGCTAACAAAAAAATCAACTAAAACTATCGCCCATTAAAGTGGCAAACCATTTTTCCATATCTTTGTAATTGTCTCGGCTCGCCCCATTAGATGCTCTTGGCTGAGTCACTCCATTGGCGGTTGAAGGCATCATTACCCCACCTGAATACTGATAAACAGCCGACAACCAAGAGGCCATAGTGCTATTGACAGGAGTAAAACAGGCTGAGTTCAAAACAGGCGAGGTTTCGTTGACTGCATAGGCAGTACCTAATAAAGCATAAATAATACCGTTTGCGCATACTTTGGCTTCTTGATTACCAATATGTCCTGCTTTTGGCATACCTGAAATACTGGCATCACCAATCACATGAACCCCTGGTACCAATGTTGACTCATAAGTCAATAAATTGACGGGTGCAAACTTACCACTCACCAAACCAGCGTTGACCAACAGCTCTGGGGCGCGTTGAGGTGGTATTGGATTAAGCACTGCTGCGGTAACTGTTTTTTCTAGACCCGCCTGTGTGTAACTCACCACATTCGCACCCGCAATTAATTGCAAGTTAGTAACAGTAACGCCGGCACGATAATCTACTTTATAACCATACCGCCCATTAAAGGCATTCTGAAAGTTAGTGGCCTGAGCCTGAATCGTGCTATTGGCATCTAATAGAATTACTTTACTAGCGGGTTTGTACACTCGCAACCAATCGGCAATTACACAAGCTCTTTCGTAGGGGCCTGGAGGGCAACGATATGGCGCCAAAGGAATAGTGATGACTACATCTTGCCCATTGGGTATGGCTAATAATTGATTTCGTAGCAAAGTGGTTTGAGCGCCTGCCTTCCATGCATGCGGAACCAAGGTATCGTACTCCGATAAACTGCTCATGCCAGGCATTAAATCAAAATCAAGGCCAGGTGCCATCACTAAACGATCATAGGTAATTACACTGCTACCTGAAGGGCCAGTATAAGTGACGGTTTTATTAATGGCATCAACGGTAGTAACGGTTCCTTGTACTCGCACAACACCATACTTATTCACTAAATTAGTATAGGAGTAGGCTAAGGACGAAATAGACGCACGCTTGCCAGTTAACACCTCATTGCTCATGATGTTAGAAGTGTAAACCGCATCTTTTTCAATCATGGCCACACTAATTTGCCCTCTGCCCCAAAGTCGCAAATATTTAGAAATAGTGGCCCCAGCCATACCACCACCCACCACTACTACGTTGTAAGCAGCGGCTCTTGCTGTAAGTGGGTAAAGCGTAGCACCTAAGCCTAGTGCAGCGGTACCTGCCTGAATAAATTCTCTACGTTTCATTATGGTCATCCTTTATTTCAAGCTTGAAAAATACACCGCCATCGCTCTTAACTGAGCATCGGTGAAACCCATTGCGTGTGCCGCCATAATGCTTTGTGGATCTTCTGATCCGTTAGCGAATTCTTTTAACTCATGATAAATTTCACCGGCGGTTTCGCCTGTTAAGCGCTCAAACCCACCAGTACCGTTGGTGCCATGACACTGAAAACAATTACTCGCTAATAGCCTGCCGTTTAGTACCGGCAATACCACTGCAGCAATAGTTGATTTGACTTTTGCGCTTGATTTTTTATCTTTAAAGACAATTTCTGCCTTGCCTGCTCTAACGCCTTGAAGACGATAAACATTACCACCCAAAGAGGTAACCGAAACGACTCCAGTGTTCGAGTTTTTAATTCTTACAGCACCTTTGACTTTTGAAATGACAACGGTTTTTGATGACCCCACTGTCACCGATAAACTAGACGGACTAACCGTAATGGCAAAACTAGCACCCGTAAAACCAGTCATGACCAGCCCCAATAGGGCTACTTTAAAAAATTTTGGAAGCAACATATTCCCCCTCCTTCATTGTTGTAATCAATAGCTTGATACTCCACTTTCACTTCACTAATAATTTTTCATTCAATTGAACAATTAACTCTTATTGAAGAAGTGGAAGTAATATTCAAAATAGGCAAGCTAGGTACGATTTGGAATGAGCAAAAAAGCGAACAAAATAGGCAACCCAAG
>JALQUL010000288.1 GCA_023260735.1 Limnohabitans sp.
GTGCAAGGTTTAATGGTAACTATTAACAGTGACCACCGTGATGACTTTGGCCGAGAACTTGGTCAGGTTTATTTAAATGGCGAAGACCTTGGCGCCTACATGGTAAGGCAAGGTTGGGCATGGTCGTACGGAAGAGGCAAATCAGCCGGTCCTTATGTTCTAGAGCAAGCTTATGCACAAAATCTAAAATTAGGGCTGTTTGCAACTTCACAAAAAATAATCAAACCTGCCGATTTCAGACGTCGATTCAAGGCTTGCCAAGAGGGGCATGATGCAATAGCTAAGTTGCCAGCCAAAGCAAAAAAAGCCCATCATAAGGATCCGTCAATTACAGAACTTAACCAATAACCAAAAGCCTAATGTGCACCGCACACCGAGCAATGTGGGTTTTGAGGTATTTGTATATCGGTAAAAGACATCGACCGGCCATCGAGTAGTAATAATCGGCCTACCAATCGAGAAGGCAAGCCAGCAGCTATCTTCAGGGCTTCGGTAGCCTGAATAGACCCCATTACACCTACTAAAGGGGCAAATACACCCATAGTGGCGCAGCGGGTTTCTTCTGTGGTTTGTTCTGGCGGAAATACACAGGCCCAGCAAGGAGTGTTGGCTTGCCTAGGGTCCACTACAGTAATCTGGCCATCAAAGCGAATAACGGCTCCGCAAACCAAAGGTTTTTTGGCTTGGACACAAGCCGCATTAATCGCATGGCGGGTAGCAAAATTGTCGGTGCAATCGACTACCACCGTGGCTTTTTCAACTAGGGTTTGCAGCAATGCAACATCTGCCCTAGTGGCAAGTGCAGTGAATTGAACTTCAGGATTAATAGCTTTGGCCGCTAAAGCTGCAGAATCGACTTTGTTCATGCCCACAGTAGCGGTGGTATGAATAACTTGGCGCTGTAAGTTGGTTAAATCAACTTGGTCGTTGTCAACTAAAGTGATTTGGCCTACTCCGGCAGCCACTAAATACTGGACTACAGGAGCACCCAAACCACCAGCACCAATAATTAACACATGACTGTTAATAATGCTTTCTTGGCCTTCTATGCCAACTTCATCAAGCAAAATATGACGGGAGTACCTAAGGAGTTGATCATCTGTCATATTTTGCCTAAAAATTTTCTAAGAAAACAATTATATAA
>JALQUL010000296.1 GCA_023260735.1 Limnohabitans sp.
CTTGTTTGCGTGTTTTTTTGGCGTTCAGGTTGAGGTTCAGGCGGGCTTGTTTCATGGACAGAATTTTCTCAGATGGGCCTTACGCCAAGCACACAGAACGGGGAGTTATGCAGAGTTTCCTTAAATCTTTTATTATTAGGCTTAAAGTGTATCAAACCAACATATGAAAACAAAGCCAACCGCTTCTACCAACAATAGAACCATAGAGGTCGCTAATGGCTAAACCCCAATCGTAAAATCCCAATTGAGCAGCACTATGACCTTATTGGCTAGCCAATACTCCACGGCGCATTTGATCTAACTCTAGACTCTCAAATAAGGCTTTAAAATTTCCTTCACCAAAGCCCTCATCGCCTTTACGCTGGATAAACTCAAAAAAGATAGGACCCAACTGATTTTCACTAAAAATTTGTAAAAGTAGAGCGCCGGCCTTGCCATCTAATAAAACCTTGCGTTGATGCAAAGCAGACACATCCTGGCCATGACCAGGAATACGCTTATCAATCAACTCATAGTAGGTGTCTGGTGTATCTAATAAGTTAACACCGTTGGTACGCAATAAATCAACGGATGATAATAAATCTTTCGCCGCTAATGCTATATGCTGGATTCCCTCGCCCTGGTATAAATCCAAATATTCTTGAATTTGGCCTTTGGTTTCATTGCCCTCTTCGTTAATTGGAATACGAATTTTGCCGCACGGACTGGTCATTGCTTTACTTTTAACACCCGTTACTTGGCCTTCAATATCAAAATAACGAACCTCGCGGAAGTTAAATAAACGCTCATAAAAAGAAGCCCACTCACCCATACGACCGCGGTGTACATTGTGAGTTAAATGATCAATATTCCATAAACCGTAGCCTTCTGGACTAATACTGCTGGCTGCCGATACACCAGGTAAGGCCTCAAAATCCACATCAAAAAAACTAATATTGCCAATCTCACCTTCGGCAGCACCATTTTTACCGCGCCAACGGTCAATAAAATAAATCAGGCTGTCACCAATACCTTTAATAGCTGGAATATTGAGCTCGCCTGCGCCTGCCATACCTGCATAACCAAAAGCGCCTAAATCAAGGGCTCTATGGTAGGCCTGATGTGCGTCTGCCACTCTAAAGGCAATTGCACAAATGCTAGGGCCATGCAATTTGGCAAAACGTTGTGCAAAAGAGTCTGGCTCCGCATTAATTAAAAAATTGATTTCACCCTGACGATACAACACTACGTTTTTACGTCTATGTTTTGCCACTGCCACAAAACCCATACGCTCAAACAGCTCACCCATAGCTTTTGGATCGGGGGCAGCGTATTCAATAAACTCGAAACCATCAGTTCCCATAGGGTTATCCCAAGCTGCGGTATTGGATTGGCTCATATTGGTGTCTCCGTGAAAGATAAAGTTATAACAAACCTTTGTGAAGGTTACTTCTTACTTTAATCCTAAAGCACATCAGTTTTCATGCATATTTTTGTGATAATCTTCAAGAATTATCAATAATCATGCAAAAAAATAAATATGGAAGCAATAGATAAGATTGATAGACAAATTTTACGCATACTTCAAGCAGATGGTAGAGCCAGTTTTGAACAAATTGCAGAAACCGTAAGTTTGTCTGCTAGTGCTGTTTTAAGGCGTGTCAAAAGACTAGAAAGCACAGGAATTATTAGTGGATACGTGGCTTTGGTTAATCCAGAAAATATTGGCTTAGGCCTTACTGCATATGTCACCGTAAGGTTAGAAAAACGCTTTGATAGTAAAAGCCAAACGCATAGCCCACTGGAGTTATTTAAGGTAAGTGTGGGTCTATGGCCTGAAGTCATCGAATGCTCAGCATTAACTGGTGAGATGGATTTTTTACTCAAACTCGTCATTTCTGACATGAAAGCTTATTCAGATTTTATGGTTCACACTTTGTTAGTCCATCCTAGTGTGCAAGATTGCAAAACCAGTTTTGTCATGAATCAGTTTAAATCTACCACCGCCATGCCGGTTTAGTACAACACTTAGGTTTTAACGATAAGCTCTCTCTCGCAACCATTTAGTGGCCACATATTTCTCTCCCTCTGTAACGGGCGCTCCACCATGTAAACTTTTACTATCAGGATGGGGTTGGGCATAACTAAAAAATACAGCCGAGCCTTTTACAGGTGCCACTTCTAATCCTACGTCTGGAAAGGTGGTTGCCCCACCTTTTTCTGGTGACTGTAAATACATCACTATGGTTGCCACTCTATTTCCACCTGTTTTTAAAATAGTGGCTGAACCTGGTGCGGTTGGGTCAAAATAATCATAATGAGGTGTGTAATTAGCGCCATTGGAATAACGCAAAATTTGCAAGCCCTCACCATTTTCAATAGGCCAGCGCACCAACTCCGCAATTCTGCGCTCAATACGTTGACACAATGGATTTTCACCCAACATAAAATAAGTGCCATCACTGGTTCTTGCACCATGAACCTCAAATGCACCGGTCGCACTATTGACAGTAGTGGAGCGAGTTAATTTTGGTTGTGACAAAGCAATTAAATCGTCACATTCTTGCTCTGATAATAAATTACTAAAAACCACTACTCTTGGTAGCGCCATTACGGCACCAATATAAATCCGGCGATCAAAGGTATCAATATAGGTGGGACTGTTTTCTAAATTAGGTTCGGGTACCCGATTTTGGTCTTGCTTGATCTGCTGCGACTGGCTTATTTTTGGATGTAACTTGTGATGTTTACTAAGCTTTTGAGCCCCAGCCAATTGAACACTTTTAACTGGTGGACTTATTTTTAATACCACAACTGCCACTTGCATGCTTGCAGCAATCACATCATCTGCCCAACCCGCCTGCACTGCATCGGTTAATAATTGATCAACCGTCACTCCATTCGCTAAATTATCACGCATCCATTTAATTAATTCAGAATTGATTTTGCTCATTTGGGAAGTATTCCTGTTGTTTTACTAACACTCATATTTGGTGGAAATGTACTAAAAATTTATTTTTGATATAAATTGATCTTCGACTATTGGCTATTTCTTTATCATTGATAGCAATAATACCTAGTATTCATAAATATTATCTGTAAGAATAGCGTAAAACCTAGGGAAAACCCTTAAACTAGCCGTATGTTTTCTTCTTGGTTCAGTCGAATTTTCCCACAATCTTCAACTCGTTTCATTCAAATATGGACGAGTCAAACAGCATTGATAAAAAAGAAACATGACATCGCCATGAAAAATTTAAAAAATCTACTCGTACCAATTCCAATTCGATCTCTTAAAAAATCACAAAAACCTCGAATTGAAAAGCATTTACTCGATTTAGATAACGACGATAGATTTTTACGTTTTGGCTACCACGCCAGCGATGATCAAATCAAATCCTATGTTCGTTCGCTCAATTTTGATCGCGACGACATTTACGGTATTTTTAACCGTCGCCTACAATTAATTGCAATGGCCCACCTCGCATTTGGTGAAAAAGAAAGTCGATCTGCCAACCAAGTAGAGTTTGGTGTTTCAGTGGTGAAAAATGCCAGAGGCAGGGGTTATGGCGCTTTAATGTTCGATAGGGCTTTAACTCACGCACGTAATAAAGGCGCTACACAAATGGTGATTCACGCCCTTAGCGAAAACACTGCTATGCTCAAAATTGCCACCAATGCTGGCGCTAAGGTAGAGCGTGATGGAGGTGAATCTGAGGCTTACCTTTATATAACACCGGCCAACATTAGTTCACATGTAGAAGAAATTGTAGATGAGCAATTTGCCGAGTTTGACTACAACCTTAAATTACAAGTCAAACTGATTGGCGCTGCCCTCGAAGACTTTAGAAACGCACTCTGAGGTTTTAAATTTAAAACTTAATAATTGAGTGGACCAAGCTTATTAAGCAAGTCTTATTGTTATTGAAAACAAGACTTTTCAAAAGTTGACATGCTTATCAATTCAAAATAGTGCATCACTATTTTTTATTTTTCTAGCCAATCAAAAGGAATCAAGCAAGAAAAATCGAGCCCTTGCTTACTCATTTTTTGTAACTAATGGAATAATTTCAATCAATTTTGGGAATTTTTAAATTTACAATTTTAACTTTGGTCATAATAAGCTTTTTAAAAGCAATTAGAAAGGCTTCGCTATGTCAGACCAGCATTTATCCAACAACTCTTGGGGGGAGTTACTTCCATTACACAAAAAAGTAGCGGCAGGAGATGGCATTGAATGGCTTAAAAAAGCTTGGAACATTTTTACCAAAGATTTTGTGATTTGGTTGGTAGCAATTGTGGCCTGGTTGGCAGTTGCCTTTTTTATCAGTTTAGTTCCCTTTTTAGGAGTTGCGGTTGTATTTTTAACAACTCCTATTTTATTCGCGGGTTTTTATTATGCTGCTAATCAAGCACATCAAGGCCAAAATATAGAGTTTGAAGATTTTTTATATGGGTTTAAAAATAAATTACAACCTTTATTAATTTTAGGTGTAGTGCAATTTGTTTTTTATTTTGTCGTGACCCTTATTTCAACCGGCTTAATTGCTGTTGGTGGAGTAGCTCTTATTGCAAGTGCGGGCGCTGAATCGATGGGTGGGATGATAGCCTCCTTGATTTTAGGATTAATCTCAGTACTATTGATGAGTTTAATTAGTATTCCATTCTCAATGGCCATGTTATATGCTCCAATATTAGTAGCCTTTCATAATTTAGATATTAAAGATGCAATGATGAAAAGTTTTAAAGCTTGCTTAAGTAACTGGTTAGCTTGGTTGGTATTTTGTATTGTGGTGAGTATTTTATTTGCTCTAAGTATATTGACCCTTGGTTTAGGAACTTTAGTACTTATCTTACTTTGCTCCATTTCAGTTTATGCTTCTTACCGCTCCATTTTTTTAAAAGCTTAAACATACAAAAGTATCAAGCACAATGTTTGACTTTTTACTCGTCTATTAGAAGCATTGATTAATTTCGGTTTGATCAATTAAAAAGGCTGCTGATTTAATAATCAGCAGCCTTTTTATGCGTCAACTTAGCTTTTAAGACTTTGTATTGCGCGTTAGAAAACGCCAAAACCTACCCATTAAATGTTCGAAATCATCCATAATGGTAAATACTGGCGGAATTACCACTAAACTTAAAATGGTAGAAGTAATTAAGCCACCAATTACCGCTACTGCCATTGGTGATTTAAAACTGGTATCAGCTGAACCTAAACCTAAAACAATAGGTAACATACCAGCCCCCATCGCAATAGTGGTCATAATAATTGGCCTTGCCCGCTTATGACAAGCATCCATTAATGCGTCAAATCGACTCATAGGTGCAACAGTAGGATGACCATTACTTCCGTCATTGCCTCGCCTTGCCACAATGGCATACTCCACCAATAAAATCGAGTTTTTAGTGGCAATTCCCATTAGCATAATGAGGCCGATGAGTGAAGGCATAGAGAAACTTTTTTGAGCTATTAACAAGCCAATAAAAGCACCACCTAAAGACAAAGGCAAGGCACATAAAATAGTAATAGGATGAAGCACATCTTTAAACAATAAAACCAATACTAAATAAATACATAAAATACCTGTTAGCATTGCTAGTCCAAAACTGGCAAATAACTCACCCATCACTTCGGCATCGCCAATTTCTAGTTTCTTCACCCCAGGTGGTAATTGTTTAATAGCGGGTAGCTCATCTACCTGTTTAGTCACCTCGCCTAAGGGTACTCCAGAGAGTTCAATTTCGAAATTAATATTTCTAGCACGGTCGTAACGGTCGATCACCGCAGGGCCACCGGTTAAAGAAAGGCTAGCCACTTGACCTAGCATTACAGGGCCTTTACTACCTGGTACGGCTAGGCGCTCTAAGACGCTCAAGTCTTGCCTTGATTGATCTTCAAGTTTCACCACAATCGGTACTTGCCTTTGTGATAAATTGAGTTTAGGTAGGGCTGCATCATAATCACCCACCGTGGCAACACGTAAAGTATCGGCAATAGCAACGCTGGTCACCCCTAAATCAGCGGCTTTGGCCAAGTCAGGTCGAACGGCTAACTCAGGGCGAATCAAACTAGCGGTAGAGGCAATACTGCCCAAACCAGGAATAGTACGCAAGTCTTTTTCTACTGCCAAGGCGGCAGTTTGCAAAGCCTGAGGGTCTTCACCGGTTAAAACCAATACATATTTTTCGCCCGAACCACCCAAACCAACTTTACTTCTGACTCCTGGAAGGACCTCTAAAGCTTTACGAATATCGGCCTCAATCACTTGCTTGACTGGCCTATCGCCACGCTCATTCAAAATAATAGTAAGAGTTGCTTTTCGTGTTTCTGAAGCACCTTTAGGGGCAAATGGATCAGCACCTGCAGAGCCTCCCCCCACTGTGGTGTAAACACTTTTAACACTCTTTACTTGCGCTACCGCCAAACGGGCTTGTTCTGCAGCAGTTACGGTTTCTTTTAAAGTCGAACCAGGAGGTAGTTCAATATAAACCTGAGTTTGAGAGTTATCATCGGCAGGAATAAAACCAGTAGGCAAGAGTGGAATTAACATGATTGAACCTACAAAAAATGCAGCGGCGCCCACCATCGTACTCCAACGATGCACCGTACACCATTTTGCAATTTTTAAATAAAACGCCATCCAAAAAGGTTCTTTTTCAGCACCCACTAGTGGTTTTAGCAAGTAAGCCGCCATCATGGGGGTTAACACCCTGGCCACCAATAAAGAAGCTGCAATGGCTAAAGCGGCTGTCCAACCAAACTGTTTAAAAAACTTGCCTGCTATACCACTCATAAAGGCGGTTGGCAAAAATACAGCAATTAAAGTAAAAGTGGTGGCAATAACAGCCATACCAATTTCATCGGCCGCTTCCATAGCGGCTTGATAAGGCGATTTACCCATACGCAAATGCCGAACAATATTCTCAACCTCAACAATCGCATCATCTACTAAAATACCAATCACTAGCGACAGAGCTAACAAACTCACAACATTGACGGAAAAGCCCAAATAGGCCATGCCAATAAACGCTGGAATAACTGATAAAGGCAACGCCACTGCTGCCACAAAAGTGGCTCTAAAATCGCGCAGAAATAACCAAACCACCAAAACTGCCAAAATAGCACCTTCGAATAAGGTGTTAAGTGAGTTGTTATATTCGTCTTCAACTGGTTGTACAAAGTTAAAGGCTTCGGTAATTTCAATATC
>JALQUL010000317.1 GCA_023260735.1 Limnohabitans sp.
GCTAGAGTGACGATTGCAGTGTCTGTTGCATCATTAATCTTTGCCATTGTTTTGGGATTTTTTGGCGCATTAGCTAAATTATCGACCAACCCTTTTTTAAAAGCACTTGCAACTGTTTACACCACAGTAATTAGAGGCGTGCCCGATTTAATCCTTATGCTCCTTATTTATTATGGTGGCACTATAGGACTCAATAGTTTGTTTGAGTATTTTGGGAGCGAGACGGTAGTCGATTTAGACCCATTTACCTCGGGGGTATTAACCTTGGGTTTTATTTATGGGGCATATATGACAGAAACCTTTCGGGGCGCTATTTTGTCAGTACCCAATGGTCAGCGCGAAGCTGGGCTTGCATTTGGTATGTCACCTACCCGAGTATTTATTAGAATTATCATGCCGCAAATGGTGCGTTACGCCATTCCAGGTTTTACCAATAATTGGTTGGTATTAATTAAAGCCACCGCCTTAGTTAGTGTGATTGGTTTGCAAGAAATGACCCTAATTGCGAAACAAGCTACTAAGGCGACGCGCGAGCCGTTTATATATTTTCTGTTTAGTGGGGCCTTATTTTTGGTCATTACTTTTGTTTCACTGGCTCTCATTCAATGGGTTGGCAAACGTTACAGTTTAGGTACACGAAGAGGAGCACTGTAATGGATTGGCAAATTATTCTTCAACCTGAAAATTTGATTCAATACTGGGATGGTATTAGAACCACTTTGTATTTGTTAAGCATGTCCTTGTTGATTGGTGGAGTGCTTGCTTTTTTAATGGCACTGGCTTTAACTAGCAGGGTGCTGCCATTGCGCTGGGTAGTTTCAGCTTTTACTACTGTGATGCGTGGTACACCTTTGTTACTACAAACTTATTTAATTTATTACGGGCTTAGCCAGTTCGAATGGATACTTGAACGCTGGGATACGGTGTGGCCTTGGATTTATTTCAAAGAAGCTGTTTTTTGTGCGGTCTTGGCCTTTAGTTTAAACACGGCAGCTTATACCGCTGAAATGTTGGCAGGGGCTATTCGTGAAACGGCGGCAGGTGAAATTGAAGCGGCACAAGCCTACGGTATGAGTCGTTGGACGATTATGCGAAGAGTAGTGTTGCCCAGTGCGATGCGTCGTACTTTACCTGCATACAGCAACGAGGTAGTGATGATGTTGCACTCCACCAGTGTAGCCAGTACCTTGCCTAGTATTATTGATGTTACGGGCGCAGCCAGCAGCATTTATTCAACGTACAGTCTCCCTTTTGAAGCATTCATTGCCGCCGCGCTGATTTATTTGGTGGCCACCTTTACTTTGGTTGGGGTGTTTAGACAATGCGAAAAACACTTTTTAGCCTATATGGCTCCAAGGCAAGCTAACTAAATTATTTTTATCATCATGCTAAGACAAGATCATCTTTTATTTCAAGACTCTATTGGTGTGCAAACCCAAGTCACTAGCTTTCAGTTTGGACAAGCTGGTGCTAGGCCTAAAGTTTATGTACAAGCAAGTTTGCATGCTGAAGAAATTCCAGGCATGTTAACTGCTCACCACCTTCTTGAAAAATTAAAAAAAGCAGAAGCACAAGGTCTTATTCAAGGCGAGATTGTGGTGGTACCTGTCTGCAATCCTATTGGTTTGGCGCAGCGAGTTGACTTTAAACCTATGGGCCGCTTTGAGTTAAGTAGTTCAGAAAACTTTAACCGTCATTATCCGCATTTAACCGCTGACGTGTGGCAATTGGTACAAAATCAATTAGGTCCTAACTCAGAACAAAATACTAGCATTATCAGACAAGCAGCTGCCCAAGTGTTGGCCAATTGGCCGGCACCTACGCAATTACAAAGTCTAAGAAAAACCCTTTTGCAACTTGCCCTAGACGCCGATGTCGTACTTGATTTACATTGTGATTTAGTTGCGGAGTTACATATGTACCTTGAGGACGATTGTTGGCCAGCCCTTGAGCCTTTAAGTCGCTTGTTACAAAGTAAGGCAGTACTTTTAGCCAAAGGCTCAGGTGTGCAATGTTTTGATGAGTGCCTCTCTGGTTTTTGGCGCGAATTAGCCGAGTTGGCCCAAGCCTTGCCAACGCCATGCCCCGTGGTGCAAGCTTGCGCTAGTACCACGGTTGAATTGCGTGGTGAGGGCGATGTAACGCATGAGTTGGCCGGTCAAGATGCACAAGCCATTTATACCTATCTTGAACATTTACAGGTACTAAAAGCCTCGCAAACTTTGGCTCAGTTGCCAGCGGCACTTTGCTCTGCTACCCCTCTTGCTGGCTCTCAAACAGTAGTGACTCCAGTAGCTGGTGTATTGGTGTTTATTGCCCAATTAGGTCAATGTTTAAAGCCAGGCGATGTAGTTGCGGAAGTGGTGAATCCAATAACGGGACAGGTGCATGCAGTTTGTGCAGAAGTCGAGGGCATTTATTATGCCCGAGTCAAAGATTGTTATGCCAAAGCCAATGATGAAATCGCCAATATTGCAGGTCGCATAGCATTTAAAACTGGCAATTTATTAGGCGCCTAGGCTCAACTTTTATCAATAGGAAATAAAAAATGAACTCTTCCAACATGAAGTTAAAAGTTGAAGGAATACATAAACGCTTTGGTAGTAATGAGGTCTTAAAAGGCGTTTCTCTATCAGCTAATGCAGGTGATGTGATTAGTATTATTGGTAGTTCTGGCTCTGGTAAAAGTACCTTGCTGCGTTGTATTAATATGCTTGAAACTCCTACTGCTGGTTCTATTTGGGTAGCAGGTGAATCTTTAGCATTAAAGCCGAGTAAAGTGGGCGATTTGCAAGCTAAAGATCCTGTTCAGCTACAAAGAATTCGCTCTAAACTGGCGATGGTGTTTCAGCATTTTAATTTGTGGGCCCACATGACCGTTTTGCAAAACATCATTGAGGCCCCTATTCATGTTCTGGGTGTTTCTAAAGATGAAGCCATTGCAAGAGCTGAAAAATATTTGGCCTTAGTTGACTTATCTCATGCCAAAGATAAATATCCCGCTCATATGAGTGGTGGCCAACAACAACGGGTGGCTATTGCGAGGGCATTGGCTGTTGAACCCGAGGTAATGTTGTTTGATGAGCCGACATCAGCATTAGATCCTGAATTAGTCACTGAAGTTTTACGTGTCATGCGCAAACTTGCCCAAGAGGGTAGAACCATGGTGGTGGTTACTCATGAAATGGGCTTTGCTCGTGAAGTGTCGAATCATCTGATCTTTTTACACAAGGGTGTAATTGAAGAACAAGGCAATCCAAAAGAGGTATTAACCGCACCAAAAAGTGAGCGTTTAGGTCAATTTTTATCTGGTAGCTTGAAATAAATATGAGCTTAATGAATTACAAAAAAGTAAGCGGGTGGAGCCTAATTGGGGCTGGCTTTCTTATCTTCATTGCAATGGTATTTTTTTCTGCTTGCACAACCGTAGGGCAGTTAGTACCCGATGTACAAGTCAGTAAAAAAGAATTACAAGATGCAATTCAGAAAAAAACACCTATTACAGTACCAGTTGCCCAATTAGCTGAAATTCAAATTAGCTCACCTCAATTAGTACTCAATCCCGATTCGCAAACTATTGGTTTGCATTTGAATGTATTAGCTGATGCCAAGCTATTAAGACAAAAATGGGCGGGTAGTTTTGCTTTTGAATTTAATGTACGTTATGCACCCGATAAACAAGAGTTTCAGTTGGTCAACCCTAGGCTTAAACAATTGGCTATTCCTGGGCTTCCTGTACCGTTCGTGGCTGTAGTTGAAAAATCACTTGATCAAACGGCGCAAAAAGTATTAAATGGATTTCCAGTCTATCAATTAACTGCTCAAGACGTAGAAAAGTTAAGGCGTTATGGTTTAAACCCTGGTCAACTTATTATTCAACCCGATCATATTATTTTGCCTTTACACGCAAAAAATTAAGTTTTTTTAAGGAAATCAAGATGAATGCTCCTCTTCAAGCTTTAGCATTTAATCCACAGCAAGCAATTCAGCAGGTCAGTGAACATTGGGATCAAGATTTAGTTAAGCAAATTTCACAATACATTGAAATTCCTGCTAAATCACCCATGTTTGATGCTGATTGGGCTCAATCTGGATTTATCGACACTGTAGTGCGTAATGCTGCCGCTTGGGTGGAGGCACAAAAAATTGAGGGCTTAAAACTTGAAGTTGTCAGGCTTGAGGGTCGTACTCCTGTCATCTTTTTTGAAATTGACGGAACAAAGTCAGGTTCGACAGATACGGTTTTAATGTATGGTCATCTTGATAAACAACCCGAATTTTCTGGCTGGCGCAATGATTTAGGCCCTTGGACTGCCAAATTAGAAAATGACAAACTTTATGGTCGAGGTTCTGCCGATGATGGTTATTCGATTTATGCAGCTATTTCAGCTATTGCGGCATTAAAAACACAAAACACACCCCATCCAAAAATTGTGGGTTTGGTAGAAACATGTGAAGAAAGCGGTTCTGCCGATTTAATGCCCTATATTGATGCTTTAAAACCGCGTCTAGGGCAAGTGGGTTTAGTCATTTGTCTTGATTCTGGGGCTGGAAATTACGACCAACTTTGGGTGACGACTAGCTTAAGAGGTATGTTAAGCACCAGTTTAAAAGTACAAGTTCTAACTGAAGGTGTGCATTCAGGTGATGCCTCTGGTTTAGTGCCTTCTAGTTTTAGAGTGTTAAGGCAATTATTAGATCGCATTGAAGACAGTAGCACTGGCCGTATGTTGATTAAAGAACTGCAATGCGAGATCCCAGATTCAAGAATGAAACAAGCCCAAGTAACAGCCGATATTTTGGGTGAAGAGTTGTATAAACGTTTTCCGTGGGCTCATTTTGATTGCGACGGATCAAGTCGCACTATGTTGCCTACCACTGAAGACCCTCTTGAAGCTTTATTGCGCAGGACTTGGTATCCTACTCTAAGTGTGACAGGTGCTGATGGCTTGCCTGCTATTAAAGATGCTGGCAATGTATTAAGACCCTATACCGCTTTTAAATTGAGTTTTCGCCTACCGCCTTTGGTAGACTCGGTACAAGCCATGCAAGCGCTTAAAACCATTTTAGAAGACAATGCACCTTATCAGGCCATAGTGACTTTAGATGGCTTATCTGGTGCTACCGGTTGGAATGCCCCCGAGTCTGCCGATTGGTTTGATAAAGCAGTGAATGACGCTTCTATGGCCTGCTATGGCGCGCCTTGTGGTTATATTGGTCAAGGTGGTACTATTCCTTTGATGGGTATGCTCAGTAAAGGTTTCCCTCAAGCACAAATGATGGTGTGTGGTGTGTTGGGTCCTAAAAGCAACGCCCATGGCCCTAATGAGTTTTTACATATTCCTTATGCCAAAAAATTAACCGCAGCGGTAGCTCAAGTAATTGCAGCTTGCCCCTAACTGATTGGCTTAAGTAGTTAAATTATTTCGCTTCAATGAAAAAGGGCCTCAATAAATTGAAGCCCTTTATTTCTTTGACCACTGACTAGGAAGACATAAAGAAATTTTTTAAATCGGTTTAAAGGTAATCGTTAGGATGTTTTGATTAGTCCACCCAACATACCCATTAGATCGGCGGTATTACCAAAGCCTTGTTCTGGAGCTTGTCCATCTGGGGTTAAGCTATCAATAATACCTGGTAAATATTGAGCTAGCATATCTGAGGCTTGGCTTGGATCTACGCCTAAACGTGAAGCCACACCAGATACCGCTTCGCTACCTAAAACACTTTGAATATTTTCAGGGGTAATCGCTTGATTAACACCAGAGCTCACCCATGAGCTTAAAGCCTGGCCTAAACCAGCCTCTTGAAACTTTTGGGTTAAACCTGCTAGACCACCCATTTCGCCATCGTTGCTTAACAACTGAGTGGCTACCTGAATAAGTTGAGGATTGTTGGCAGCTAAGCTAATTAAGCTAGATAAGCCACCGCCATTAGAGTCAGATTGCACATTATTTAAAACTGCGCCTAAAACTTGGTCAAATAGTCCCATAAAACCTCTTCAAAAATAAAAACTGAATAAAGTAATCATAGCTAATTAGAGCTAGCAAAACCTATTGAAGACTTTAAATACCTGTAAGAAACGGCAAAATTACTCATTATTGATGATGGGTGTTAAAAACTTTTAATATGTTTTTTACGATGCAAACTTATTCACAAGTCAAAACCGCCAAAGCAGCTATAGGGGCGGTATCGGCTCTTAAAACTCGTTTACCCAAACTAACTGCAGCAAAACCAGCGCCCCGTGCTAGTGCCTCTTCTGAAGTAGTCCAGCCGCCTTCAGGCCCTGATAATAAAATCAGGGCTTGTGGTTGTAGAGTTTCACCATCAGTGATTGATTTTAAAGTGGTGGCGTCGGCTGCTAAAGATAAAATAAGGGGCTGAATGGGGGCAGTAAATAAAGGGCCAGCTAAGGCTTTGATAGCCTGTTGAAGTGTTTGCACACCGTAGATGGTAGGCACTGTGTTGCGACCACTTTGTTCGCAAGCCGCAACCGCAATACCTTGCCAGTGTGCCAATCTTTTTTCAGCCCGGTCACCAGTTAGTTTTAAAACACTACGATCAGCTGCGATTGGAGTAATTGAATTGGCTCCTAGTTCAGTAGCCTTTTCAATTAAATAGTCCATTCTTTCATTGGCGGTTAAGCCCACCCACAAATGCACAGCTCGCTGATTTTCAAGATTAGTCACTACAAAATCATGGGCTTGTATTTGTACAATTTTGCGCCCCATTTGCACCACTGTACAACGCCATTCCTGATTAGCGAAACCAAACACTGCTAGCTCGTCTCCAGGTTGTAATCTTAAAACCTGAATATGACGACTGGCGCTTTCTGGAAGGTCAAGAATTTGCTGAGCTTGTAAAGGCAAAGGGTGATAAATGCGTGGGTTCATAAATGCTAAGTCAAAAATCAAAGAGCAAGTTTTTTAAACTCGACCATAGGCAAAACCAGAAAGATTTTCAAATCCTTCAATTTTGTCAATTAGTCTTGCCAATGGAAATAGCTCTCGGTAGCGTAGCGCCGTACCACGAATATAGTGAATAAAACGCGGTACATCGGCTAGATATTTGCTTTTGCCATCACGTATAGTTAATCTAGAAAAAATTCCCACTATTTTTAAGTGGCGTTGTAAGCCCATCCATTCCACACTTCTATAAAAATCACCAAAATCATCTGCTACGGGTAGCCCCGCAGCCCTGGCTTGCTCCCAATACCTCACGGTTACTTCTAGTACAAAATCTTCTTCCCAACTCCAAAAGGCGTCTTTCATTAAACTAGCAATATCATAGGTAATAGGGCCTTTCACTGCATCTTGGAAATCGAGAATCCCCATTTGAATTTCTGGCTTGTCTAGGTTTTGCACGCGTGGCATTAAATTACGCGGCATATAGTCACGATGCATAAATGTTTGGGCGCTTGCTAAATTGTTGGCGGCAATTAACTTGAATGTTTTATCAAGCGTTTCTTGCTGGTTGTTATCAAGTGTGATTCCTTTATTGGCTTTTAAATACCACTCTGGAAACAAATTGAGTTCACGGGCAATAAAATTGTCATCAAAAGTGGCTAAGGTTTGTATGGAAGCGTTTAATTGAATTTTGATGAGGTCGCTCACTGCCTTTTTAAAGTAAAGCAAGTTATTGTAAGGATTTTCTTTGTCAATGCAGTCAAGCAAGGTGGACTGACCCAAGTCGGATAGAAGTAAAAAGCCATTTTGCTCATCCCAGTCCAAAATTTCAGGCACTAAAACGCCAGTTTTAGCTAAAATATGACTCACTTCAACAAATTTTGCATTATTTTCTTTTTCTGGCGGAGCATCCATCACAATTAGACTTTGCCCTAAACTCGTTTGAATCCTAAAATAACGCCTAAAACTTGCATCAGCACTGGCTAAGGCAATGTTTTGCACCAAGAGGTTTTTTTTGTTTTGAACTTCTAATAGCCAGTTTTCAAAAAAAGACTTTCGAGAAAGGTCTGACCATTCAATAGTTGATTGTAGGGGGGCAGATGGAATTTGAAAATTAGTTGTCATAAACAAAAAAGAAATAAATGTGTTGTTGTAATAGATAATCCATTCTACAAAGAGTTTTATAGAATCGCGATCAATTGGCTTTAGCCATTTGTTGGGCCACTAACCAGAGATATTTTATGTTTGTTAAAACACATCGATTGTCCCCCTTATTTATTTTAATTCAACTCGCTTTTGGCGGGCAGTCAGCATGGGCTCAAACCAATAGTTTAACGGTCAGTCCCAAGCTGGAAGACAAACTTTCAGTCGAGGCAATTAAATCTTCCGCCATTTATGTGAGCGGGGATAAGGTAGCTGGATCAACTGAAGATAAGGTGATTGTAGAGGGGGCTGCTGAGTTTCGTAAGCCAGGTACGGTTTTAAAAGCCGATAAAGTTGAATACGAACAAAATAAAGATGAGGTTTTTGCATCAGGCAATGTGCGTTTAAACCGTTTAGGTAACACCTTTGAAGGCCCTGAGGCAAAGTTTCAGTTAGAAACTTTTAAAGGTTATTTTTTAAAACCTCAATATCAATTTTTAGCTAATGGCGGTAATGGTCAAGCCGATAAAATTGATTTTTTAGGTGATAAAAAAACCACCATCAGCAATGCTAGCTATACCACTTGTACAAGAATACCCGGTTCTAAGTGGTTGCCCGATTGGGTGCTTGAGGCCTCAAGAATAGATACCGACTCAGAAGAAAATGTAGGTGAAGCTTACGGTGCTGTAGTCAAGCTCAAAGAAGTGCCTATTTTCGCCTTGCCTTATATGAGCTTTCCACTTAATTCGGACCGTAAAACAGGCTTTTTACCTCCTTCAATTGCATCTGATAATGTCAGTGGTTTAGAAATATCTACTCCTTATTATGTGAATTTGGCACCTAATTACGACCTCACATTCAATCCAACTCTCAGCTCCAAACGTGGGGTTAATTTAGGCACAGAGTTTAGGTATCTTAATCCTACACTTTCCGGCACAATGAATGTGGACGTCATGCCAAGCGATAAATTGCGTAACAATGATAGACGCTGGGGTATTTCAGCCGACCATCAGCAGTATATTGCGGCAGGTTCTACAGTGGGCGGATTATTGCTCAACTTAGAAGTTAACCGGGTGAGCGACAATAATTATTGGCGAGATTTTCCGCGTGCAACTGGTACTTTAACCCAACGTATCTTGCCTACTAACGCAAGTCTTGGATGGCGCCAAGGGGCATGGTCAAGCGGGCTTAAATTTTCTAAATGGCAAACCTTGCAAGATACAGGAGCAGTCATTAGGCCACCTTATGACCAGTTACCTCATGCCTACTTAAAATACGATGGTTTGAATTTAAACGGTGGGTTTAATTTAAATGTCAACACTGAAGTGACTCACTTTAAATCAGATCCTGCTTTTACTACTCAAGTCAATGGCACTAGGGCGTTTAATCAAATTGAAATCAGCCGTCCGTTCAAATCCCCAGCTTATTTCATAACACCAAAAGCAAAGTTTCATAATGCTACCTATCAATTTGACAGCCCATTGCGAAATGGTGATACCTCAGCTAGTTTATCGGTTCCTACTTTTAGCTTAGATTCAGGTTTGGTCTTTGATCGAAGTGTAAGGTTGTGGGGACGAGATTTGACTCAAACACTAGAACCTAGAGGATTTTATGTGTATACCCCGTATCGTGAACAAAGCTTATTGCCGAACTATGATTCGGCTGCTCGTGATTTCAACTTTGCTGCATTATTTACTGAAAATCCTTATTCTGGTAATAGCCGAATACCTGACACCAATGTTTTCACTTATGGACTTAGTTCAAAATTCTTAGATGCCAATAGTGGTGCAGAGTTGGTGCGTTTGGGTATGGCACAACGTTTACGCTTTGAGGACCAAAGAACTATCTTACCGGGTAATAGAATTCAAACTGAGCGCTTAAGTGACTTGTTGTTTGGTGCAACTGTTAATTGGGATCCACATTGGTCAGTCGAAACCACCCAGCAGGTCAGTCCAAACGAGTCTCGACTTAATCGTGGTGTTTTAGGCGTTCGCTATGCACCTAAAGACTTTCATGTGGTGAGTGCGGCTTATCGCTATCAAAGGGGCGTGAGTGAACAAGCTGAATTATCATGGCAATGGCCAATGGCCGAATTATTTGGTGCAAGCAATGATGCTACTGACGGCGCTGTGAGCAATGGTCGTTGGTTTACCCTGGGGCGTTTGAATTACAGTTTAACTGAAAACAAAATGGTAGATTCTATTCTTGGTTTTGAATACGAAGCGGGTTGTTGGGTTGCTCGTACCGTGGTTGAAAATGTCAGTAGCAGCAGTGCCACGAGTAATCGTAGAATTTTATTTCAGCTAGAACTAGTTGGTTTTGGTTCTGTTGGCCCTGGCGCATTAAAAACATTGCGTAGTAATATTCCGCGTTACCAATACTTACGTGAACAAGTCGATACTCCTAATCGCTTTAGTAATTTTGAATAAAATAATGAATCAACTAAATCGGTAAAATTTTTAAAAACCTGTTGCATTTATCGGGTGCGACAGGTTTCTTTATATAGGTGTAAAACATTTACCGAATAGCTAAAATATTTATTTTGAATGTTTTAAAGTGCTAGCGTGAACCTATAGGGTCAAACAGTATTATTGTTTCACTTGTGTGAGTGTAGGTATTGTTTGAGTTGGTAAAAAATGAGTGGTTTTGACCATTAAAAACCAATTACCCCACAATGTTAATAATTAGGAGTAGAGAATTGAGTTTAAAGTATAAAAAACTAGTAGTTGTTGCTGGTTTAATCTGTGCAAATGCCTCATTGATGTTGGCTACCGCTCAGTCGATTCGGGTAGATATCAAAAAATATGATGAAACAATTCAAACATTTTTAACTGATCCTAGTTCTGCCAATACATCCGTCAATAATGCCGCCTCTGAATTCATTGTGGCTCATGTAGCCAATGATATTATTACCAATCAAGAACTTAAAAAAAGATTTGAGCAAATTCAAAAACAACTAAAAATAACTTCGCTTACTGTTGCTGATAAACAAGAGCTGATTAAGCAAGCATTTGACGATTTAGTGTTAGAGAAATTACAAATACATGCAGCGCAAGAAACTGGTTACATAGTAGAGACAAAATCTATTGATGCTGCGGTCGCACTTATTGCTCAACAAAATAACATCTCACCTGCAGAACTATTAAAACAGGTACAAAAAGATGGTTTATCTATTAATGATTTCCGTCAACGCTTACGAACTCAGCTGTATTTGCAAAAAGCCAAAGAGCGATTTGTAGATTCTAAAGCGCGGATAACTGACTTTGATATTGAAGCAAGGTTGGGTCAATACCAAGGTCTAATAAGTCCTACATCTATAGGAGTTGATCGCAAGCTAGAGCTCAACATAGCGCAGTTGTTAATACCAGTTCCAGATAATGCAACTCCAGAACAACAAAAAGAGGCTTTGGTTTTAGCAGAAAAAGTCTTAAAGCAGGCACAAAATGGCAGTAGTTTTGTCGCTATTAGGAATGAGTTTCAGCTCAAATCAACAGAGGCAGATGCTAATGGGATGGGGTATCGTGCCCCTGACAAATATCCCACACTGTTTGTCGATGCCGTACAAAACTTAAAAACGGGCCAGGTCACACAATTGGTACAATCAGGTGCTGGATGGCATGTTTTAAAATTAGTCGATAAAAGGTCACAGTTAAGTAATTTAGTTTGGGTACCCGAAACGAGAGCGAGGCATATTTTGCTCCGTTCTGTTGAGGGCGTATCTAAGCAAGGGCAAATCGCTCAACTTACAGCCCTTCGGCAACAAATTCAAAATGGTAACAAAACTTTTGAAAGTGTAGCATCTAGTGTGTCAGAAGATGGATCAGCAGCTAATGGCGGTGACCTAGGTTGGGCCGGTCCTGCACAGTTTGTACCTGAGTTTGAGAAAGTCATGAATCAGCTCACGATTGGCGAGATTTCCCCGCCAATTGTTTCTCGCTTTGGTGTGCATCTGGTTCAGGTCTTAGATCGCAAAGCAAGTATGGTAGAGAAGCCTCCCGTGAGGGATAGAATTCGTGCCCTGTTGAGAGAAGAGAAAGTTGAGCAGTTACAAAAAGACTGGCTAAAAGAAATCAAGGAACGTGCGTTTATTGAGCTCAAAGAAATGCCTCGTTTTTAATATTAACCAAAAGAGAATAATTTGAAATTAAATGGACATGCCCCTCGCAAGCGATTTGGGCAACACTTTTTATCCGATCAGGCCATGATTGAGGACATCATTGATGCTATAGCGCCTCAAGCCAAAGATAATATGGTGGAAATTGGACCTGGTCTAGGCGCTATGACGGCGCCTTTAATGAAGTCTTTGGACAAGTTGTCGGTAGTAGAGTTAGACCGTGACTTAGCAGCAAAATTATGCCTCTGGCCGCAGTTAACAGTAGTCGAAGCTGATGTTTTAAAGGTTGATTTTTCTCGGTTTATTAATGAGCAAAATCCTACTATGCGTGTGGTTGGAAATTTGCCCTACAACATCTCAACACCTATTTTGTTTCATTTATTGCAATATGCTCAAGTGGTGCAAGACCAGCATTTTATGTTGCAAAAAGAAGTAATTGACCGTATGGTGGCGAAACCTAAAACGGCTCAGTATGGCAGGTTGTCGGTTATGCTTCAGGCCAGATACGAGATGGAAAACATCTTGTTTGTTCCCTCTGATTGTTTTACACCTCCACCAAGAGTAGATAGTGCGATTGTGCGGATGATTCCACTACCTAGTAACTGTCCTTCAGCATTTTTACCTGCTGGTCATTTAGAAAACATTGTGAAAATTGCGTTTAGTCAAAGACGTAAAATTTTAAAGGCGACCTTGGGTGCCTGGGCTAAAGAAAAAAATTATGTGGGCAATTTTGATATGCAAAGACGTGCAGAAGAGGTCTCTGTAGATGAGTACATTGATTTTGCCTATGCAACACAAGGTTTAATTGCACCTGCTTTTTAAAATGGTTAGACAAGAAAAAACCGCTATTACCTTCGGTAGTAGCGGTTTTTTATTTCGGCTTTAAAAAACCAGCTCAGCGAGGCCATGGACAGCAGTTTCGTGATTGGAACGGGCAAGTTGATCACAGCCGCCATGATTGGCCACGTGATCAAC
>JALQUL010000365.1 GCA_023260735.1 Limnohabitans sp.
GTGAGACATCTGTTGTTCTAATAAAAGCAAAGCTTTTTTACGCTCTAGGCCACCTGCATAACCAGTTAATGCACCGTTTTTACCCACTACTCTATGACAAGGCACAAGAATACTAATTGGGTTTTTACCAATAGCTGCAGCTACCGCTCTAGTTGCCTTTGGTTTACCAATTTGTATAGCTAAATCACTATAACTTACAGTGTGGCCTTTTGGTATGCTTAAAAGTTGTTGCCAAACAATTTGTTCAAATTGCGTTGCCTTGGGCCAGCTAATTTCTTGCATCCAGTTATATTCATCTATAGCAACCATCTTTCCTGCAAAATAATTATTGAGTTCTTTTTTTATACTTTCAAAAACTGTAGCATCATCGTGGAAAGGCCAATCATCGGCAAGGGGTTCGTGCTTTTGGCCGACAAACCATAGCCCCATTAGCTTGCCTTGAAACGAAGCTAATCGCATTTGCCCCATTGGACTTTCGTAATAGGTTTGAACAATACCTAAGGGATACTTCATGCTAATTTCCTGTTAATTGATGAACAAAATCAAATTTTGTGCAATCACAATCTAAAATGATGACTTTATTGCTGCCAGATAAAATAGTTGCCAAAATCTCTTAGGCTATTTTGCCTCAAAGTTTTTTTGGCATTTGTTCAATTGACCGCATCTATTCAACCGAAGTAAAGAAAGATTCAAGCCATTATGCAACTAGCCGCCTCTATTTTTAAAGCTTATGACATTCGTGGTGTTGTGCCTACTTCTTTGAATCAAGATGTTGCATTAGGGCTAGGTCGTGCTTTTGGAACTATTGCTTTGGCACAAGGTCAAACTACTGTAGCAGTAGGCCGAGACGGTCGTTTAAGTGGCCCAAGCTTATCTAGTAGTTTAATCCAAGGTTTACTAGAATCTGGCATTCGGGTAATTGATGTTGGTATGGTTACCACACCTATTTTGTATTTTGCCGCCCATACCCTTTGTCAAACCGGTATTCAAATTACTGGTAGCCACAACCCCAAAGATTACAACGGCTTTAAAATGATTATGGCAGGTAAAGCCATTTATGGCGATGACATTCAAGCCCTACGCCAAATGATGGAGACCGAAAACTGGCAATTAAAAGCCGGTGGCAGTGTGACTCAACAAGATGTAGTACCAGCCTATATCGAGCGCATTACCAGCGATATTCATTTGGCCCGGCCTTTAAAAATTGTCATAGATAGCGGTAACGGTATTGCAGGGGCAACAGCTCCAGCTATCTTTAGAGCTTTGGGTTGTGAAGTAACAGAATTGTTTAGCGAGGTCGATGGCAATTTTCCTAACCATCACCCCGATCCAAGTAAACCAGAAAACTTAAACGATTTAATTGCCACTTTAAAAACCACCGATGCCGAGTTAGGTTTAGCCTTTGATGGTGATGGTGA
>JALQUL010000380.1 GCA_023260735.1 Limnohabitans sp.
CAAGTTAAATTCTTTTTTATCAGCCAGTTTAATTAAGAAACTTAACCAAACTGTTTACTTCTTTTTAAGCATGAATGCTTATTATTAGCAGCTGAGCCTTGAATTTTAGCACAGTTTTTATTGTTTATTAAATTTAATTTATTTAAACGTTTTTTGTACTAAACACTTAAGCTTTAAGCATTGCTTTTTTACTTTGTGCCTCAAGAGAGGGTTTAGTATATAACAATAAAGTCAATTTCTGAAGTCATTTCTAATTTTTATTAGAATATTTCTAATTTTTCTTTGTAGCTTCTGCTTTTTTGCTACTTTGTTCATGGACAATCTAGTCTATGGCTTTAATTACACTTTCAAACGCACAACTTGCCTACGGACACGTAGCGCTACTCGACCACACTGATTTTTCCCTTGAAGAGGGAGAACGTGTGGGTATTATTGGTCGCAACGGGGCTGGTAAGTCCTCGATGCTTAAAATTCTAGCGGGTATTGAAACCCCTGATGACGGAACACTTACTATACAGCAAGGGGTACGTATTGCTTATGTTCCCCAAGAACCTGTATTTGCTGAAGGAGCAACTACTTTTGAAGCCGCTTGTGCTGGGGTTGCTAATGTAA
Source organism: Limnohabitans sp. (assembly GCA_023260735.1). Taxonomy (GTDB): domain Bacteria; phylum Pseudomonadota; class Gammaproteobacteria; order Burkholderiales; family Burkholderiaceae_C; genus JALQUL01. Next base: position 613 of record JALQUL010000380.1, read on the forward strand.
TAGCACTTATAGATGAGTTTTCAACTGGTGAAGGTGACTTAGAAAAGATTCAGTCTCAAATTGAATCACAAGATGGTTGGAATTGGCAACAACGAGTTGAAGAGACCTTAGAGCGTCTTCAATTAGGCAAAGATGAATTAGTTTCTAGTTTATCGGGTGGTACTAAAAAACGCTTGGCTCTTGCACAGGCTTTGGTACAACGTCCTGAAGTGTTGTTTTTAGATGAACCTACCAACCATTTAGACCTTTATTCTATTGAATGGTTAGAAAACTTATTATTGGCTTTTAAAGGAAGTGTGGTCATGATTACCCATGATCGTAGCTTCCTAAATAAAGTGGCTACACGCATAGTTGATTTAGATAGAGGTAAATTGTTAAGCTACCCAGGTAATTTTGAACAATATGTGATTCAAAAGGCTGAACAACTAGCCCAAGAGGCAATTATTAATGCCAAAGCAGACAAATTACTCTCACAAGAAGAAGTTTGGATTCGCAAAGGGGTTGAAGCAAGACGCACCCGAAGCGAAAGTCGTATTACACGCTTAGAAGGTTTACGCGCCAATCGTGAAGCACGTCGCGAAGTGGTAGGCCGTGTACAAATGGATGTAGCCTCTGCCCAAACCAGTGGCAAAATTGTGGCTGAACTTGAAAATGTGAATAAAAGTTTTGGTGACCAAGTTATTGTTAAAAACTTTACAGGTACGGTTTTACGTGGTGACAAAATTGGTTTGATTGGCCCTAATGGTGCGGGTAAAACCACCTTACTTAAAATGATATTAGGTGAGTTAGCCCCCGATAGCGGTACGGTTAAATTAGGTACCAAAATGGATGTGGCCTATTTTGATCAAATGCGTGCCAATATGGACCCAGACGCTACCCTAGAGGATTTTATTAGCCCTGGTAGCGAATGGATTGAAATTGGCAATCAACGTAAACATGTAAAAAGTTATTTAGCTGACTTTTTATTTGCCGCTGCCCGCGCTAGATCACCTATTAAGTCTTTATCGGGTGGAGAACGCAATCGATTGTTATTAGCCCGATTATTTGCGCGCCCTGCCAACGTGTTGGTTTTAGATGAACCAACCAACGATTTGGATATGGATACTTTAGAACTATTGGAAGATTTACTTCAACAATTTGAAGGTACTGTATTTTTAGTCAGTCATGATAGAACCTTCTTAGACAATGTAGTCACTAGTACTTTGGTATTTGAAGGTAATGGCCAATGGCGTGAGTTTGAAGGTGGTGTACAAGATTGGCTAACCCAAAGCCAACGTAACGGTAAATTATTAGTTCCACCGGTTACTTTCGGCGTCAAGGCAAGTCCTAACGCCAACAAGTCCGCTGCGAATGCTGTGCGAACTAATGACACACCGGCCAACGCCAATGCTAGTTCAACAGCTATAAAAAAGAAAAAACTCAGCTATAAAGAACAACGCGATTTAGATGAGTTACCAAGCAAAATTGAAAGTTACGAGAAAGAGCAAGCCGAAATTCAAAAACAACTTGCTGATGGCAGTCTTTATGTTTCTGATGCTGCTAAAGCACAAGCGCTTAATCAGAGACATGCAGAAATTGATGACCTTTTATTAATGGCACTTGAAAGATGGGAAAATTTAACTGCTA
>JALQUL010000457.1 GCA_023260735.1 Limnohabitans sp.
GATGATGTGGTGCCACTACAAAAATAAATTTGATTTTACCCAATAATTTGGTTTTAATATGGGTGTGTTCGCTGTGTTCTCCAACACCAATTACAAGGTCAGATTGCCCACTAGTTAAAGACTCCATTGTGCCTGATAAAACTTCTGATCGAATCCTAATTCGTGTGGGTGCTTTTAGTGCATAAAAACGCTGGCATAGCTCTAACAAGGGTTGAGGATTAAAAGCATCATCAAGAGCAATGGTGAAATGACTTTCCCAACCTGTAGCGACTCGTTTGACCCGTTGCGCCACCGCATCTATATCATGCAAAATTCTTTGACCTTCAGATAATAATTCTAAGCCCGCAGGGGTGGCCTGTGCTTGCCTAGAACTTCGATCAAACAATAAGACATCGAGTGACTCTTCGATTTGCCTAATTCTATAACTAAGTGCACTAGGCACTAAGCCTAGCTCACGGGCAGCACCTGCAAAACTTCCTGCGTCTGCTACAGCTTGTAAAAGCAGAAAAGTCTGAGGACTCAAGATCTCGCTATTATTCATCTAAAAAGCCTTGATTAATGAAAAATTTTGATTGATGATATCAAATTTGTTCAACCATACTGAATCAACAAGGCTTTAAAGTTCAGTTATTAGTTCATTTATAGAGAGGATACAACATGTTAGTCGTTAGAAAAGCTTTAGACCGAGGTTTTGCTGATCACGGTTGGTTAAAGTCCTACCACAGTTTCTCTTTTGCCAATTATTACGATCCAGCACATATGGGTTTTGGTAACTTAAGAGTCATTAACGAAGATCGGATTGCAGCAGGCACAGGCTTTGGTACTCATGGTCATCAAAATATGGAAATTGTGAGTTTTGTCATGGATGGCTTATTAGGCCATCAAGACAGTATGGGTAATCAAACACATATTGCTCCATTGGAAATTCAAAGAATGAGTGCAGGAACCGGTATTAGGCATAGTGAAATGAATGCGGCTGCACAAACCACGCATTTTTTGCAGATTTGGATTGAGCCCAACGAAGTCAATGTTAAGCCTTCTTATGAGCAAGAAAAATTAGATCCTAAGAGCAGTGATGGCCAATTTGTACGTATAGCTGCTCCTATGCATGATAGTCAGCCCACCCATGTTCGGATTCATGCAGATGCCTCTATTTGGTGGGGACGTTTTAATGAGGGACAAGCCCAAACAATGGAACTGTCACTAACTCGTAAAACTTATGTTTATGTCGTGCGCGGTGAGTTAGAAGTGGCTCAACACCATCTGCAAGCTGGCGATGCTTTATTAGTGAGCAATGAATCTGCCTTGGAATTTAAGAGCGGATTGAAGGCCGAGGTGTTGGTGTTTGATTTAATTGCATAAAGGAAATCAAGCTTAGCTAATGTGCTTATTAACAAAGCAAACAGTCCTTACCAATGGGCACACAATTGCTTGTACAACTAAACGATTGGAGTTGATCGTTATTTTGATGGTAGCTTAATTTAAAAAGGAAATTGAAATGAAAAATTCAGAAAATTATTTATCTTTAGTTGGTCGTGTATTAATGGCTATATTGTTTTTACCTGCAGGTGTGGGCAAAATTTTTGGATTTGCTGGCACAGTCGCCTATATTAGCTCAGCCGGATTACCCTTAGCCACAATAGCTGCCATTGGTGCAATTGTGATTGAAGTATTGGGCGGTATTGCTTTAGTACTTGGTATTTACACCAGAATTTCTGCAATATTTCTAGCCTTGTTTACCTTAGTAGCTAGCATGGTGTTTCATGCTTTTTGGTCCGCACCAGTAGAACAAGCTTTTGTGACTCAGTTATTATTCACTAAGAATATTGCTGTAATTGGTGGTTTATTAACTATTGCAGCATTTGGTGCGGGTAAATACAGCTTAGATGCAAAAAAATAGCTATTTAAAAGTGTGATAATCAAAAATAATTTATTATTACATTCAATTATTATTTAATGTATTCTTTAAAAAGCATCTAGCAATAGATGCTTTTTTTTATGATTTTTGAGGTTTACATTTTTTTTCAATAAAAAATAAAAAATGAATAATTTAGGTTTACTATAAATGAAAGATGAACATGAAATTTAATTATTGATTAATCTGATACTCATTTATAAAAACTAAAATAACCCCGATTGTGATAAAATGAATAAAACCAAGGTAATCATTCAATATATATTTTTGGTAATGGGTTGTTTTTTATTGCATACCAATAACATAAATGCAAAAACAATCAATGGTTTAACTATTTTCAAAGTAGATCGCCTACAACTCACTCAAGCCTCATCTTTTTTATTCGATTCTGAATGGCTAACAGGGGTGGTTTTTGAAGATATTAATAATAATGCCATTCAAGATAATAATGAGCCAGGCATAGCTGGAGTTCGATTATTTACCGTGACAGGTATTCAAATACAAACAGATAGCGATGGAAGATTTCATATTCCAGTCAATTATTCTCAAAGTTCAAAAGCAAAAAAAATAGTAGTCAAACTAGATAACTCAAGTTTACCTCCTGGATATATAGTGAGCTCAGAAAATCCATTATTAAGAAGTTTAGGATTTTCAACCCCTTTATCGATTAATTTTGCGGTGGTAAAAAAATAAGATAAACAATAATAAAATAAACACGACAACTAATCTACGGACTTGTTTAGCCGACAACTGTAACAGCAGCAAAAGTATTCTTTATTTTTAGTATTTATTCAACGGAATAACTTGAATTGCGCTACAAAATTGCCTTTTCTACAATTCCTACTTATTGTTGATCGCATAGTCCTCAGCGATTGCTTTACTAGGCCCTTTATGCATGACCTTTTCTCTAGATGAACCAGTAGATAGGTCATGCCATCCAAAAATTCGGTAAGCTCTTAAGGTTGAGCAGTTAGCTAGAGCCTACCTTTATGAATCAGTTGCGAAATTAATTACTCACAGCTACAAAATAGATTTCTATCGCCATAAACATTATCAACTCTTGCAACTGGTGGCCAATATTTATTGGCTTTTAATTCAGCTAACGGGAAGGCGGCTTGCTCTGTAGAATAAGGGGCACTCCATTCAGAGCTTAATAGATAAGTTGCTGTGTGGGGAGCATTTTTTAATGGGTTGTTATCTATTGGCCAAGTGCCTTTTTCAACCATGGCAATTTCGTGTCTAATAGCAATCATGGCGTTAATAAAACGATCTATTTCACCTAGGGGTTCACTTTCAGTGGGTTCCACCATTAAAGTGCCAGCTACTGGAAAACTGAGTGTGGGGGCATGAAAACCAAAATCAATTAATCGTTTAGCGACGTCTTCGGCACTAATCCCATTAGCTCCTCCTGTGCTTTCTTTTAATGGTCGTAAGTCTAAAATACACTCATGAGCTACCCATGCTTTATCATTTTTATATAGTGTAGGAAAATAATCTTGTAAACGTCGACTAATATAGTTGGCATTGAGAATGGCTACTTGTGTCGCTTGAGTTAAACCTTGTGCACCCATCATACGAATATACATCCAACTAATAGGCAAAACCGCTGCATTGCCAAGTGGGGCTGCCGATATGGCCCCTACACTGGTTCTCGCTCTGTGCTCATCACTATGAGAGGGT
>JALQUL010000474.1 GCA_023260735.1 Limnohabitans sp.
TACTAACAACACTGATGATGGTGTTGTTAGTATTAGTGATGAGTATATTAGTAGTGCTGATGGAGTTATTTAGTAATACATTGATTTAAAGGTTTAATAGAGAAATACTTAATTGTATCTGTAGCGCAAAATATACGGTGCTCTATTAATTTACATTTTACATATTGGTTAATGATTATGGTTAAAAATACCAATCAAATACCCTACTGTATTTATTAGCATGTCTTTTTCTCTTGAGTTTGGCTTCAGGTTTCTTAATTTAACAAGAATTTAAGGCTTTTTAATGGTGAGAGTTTTAATCTTATTAATTTTAGCTAAATAACCTAAGTTTTCACCACTCACACCTGTTACGGTTAGTACGGTTGATGTTTTAGAGCTGGAGATAACCCCACTTGGAATAGAACAAACACCGGCAGAATTGGTTACACAAGTTAAATTAGCACCACCTACTGAAAACTTAATGGTGACAGTAGCTTCGTGAACGGGGCCTTTGTTACTAGAATAAATGGTAATAGTAGTATTGGTTTTCCAAGTTGTTTTTGTGACCTTAATTCTTTGGGCTGAAATAGATTTAACAGCGGCAATCCTAAAATCAATTTTCGGCTTTCTTGAGGGAGGATCTTCTGGTGGTATAGGTGGTAATGGCGTATTAATCGGCGGAATGTAAATTGGTTGATTAAATGGCGTAAAGTCTGGAGAATTAGTAATACGTAGTAATCGATTAGGTGAGTCGGTACCTAAATCTCCCACCATCACATTCGGGGTAGCGGCATTTAAAATGGCGTAATTAATTTCTTGCGGTTTGGCATTGGGGTAACTCTGCAAAATAAGCGCAGCAACACCAGCGACATGAGGGGATGACATTGACGTGCCATTTAAATATTTGGAGGCAGTATTATCACTAAACCAAGATGAAAGAATACTAGAACCTGGTGCAAATAAATCGACACAAACACCATAATTTGAATAATATGATTTTACATCGGTGACATCAGATGAACCCACAGTGATTACATTTGAAACTCGAGCTGGAGATTGATCACAAGCTCGACCAGCAAAGTTTCCAGCTGAAGCCACTACCACATATCCTGCGTCATATGCTGCGTTCACTGCTTGATCGATAGTGTGGGAGACAGAAATACCAATCGACATATTGATTACACCAGGTAACTGGCCATTTTGAATAATCCAATCAATACCAGCCACAATACCGCTAATGCTGCTTGTACCGTTGCAATCAAAAATTTTAATAGGGGTAATTTTAATATTTTTTGCAACACCATAAGTGCTCCCGCCTACGATGCCGGCAACGTGAGTACCATGACCTCGACAATCGGTGGTACCCAAGTCATCATTAATAGCTGAAAAGCCAGGATTTACACGACCAGTAAATTCTTGGTGATTGGAATTGAGACCTGTATCAACAATATAAGCATTGACACCCGTTCCATCGTTGATATAACTGTAAGATTGATTAAGTGGCAAATTATTCTGATCAATTCTATCTAAACCCCAATTTGAAGGGACTTGAGTAACAGTATCAAGCCGGACAGGGAAATCTTCTTCAATAAAATCCACGTTAGGATTGCGTTGCATACCATCAACAAAATCCTGAACTTTTACATTGGGTATCGCCAAAGAAAATCCGCGAATGGCACTAGAGTATGCGTATTTAAATGTTCCCCCGTATTTTCGTGCAATTTGTTGACCTGTTATTTCCATTTCTCTACGAATATTATTGGCCGCAATATGGTCATTGGGATTACCCGAACCACCTTGCTTATATACCACTACAAAGCTTGACCCTGCTAAGTTGGTAATACTATTAGGTGTAGCAGATGGCTTCATAAAGCTAATAGAAGAGAAGTTGGCCGAGTCTTGATGACTTGCTAATAAAGACGCTTTGGTAATATCGCTGTTATTGGTAAAGCTACTTTGCAAAGACGATAAATTATTGTCTGTAGAAGCGGGCTTCCAAGAGCTGATGATACTTTGAGCTAACTGTGCTGCGTTGTTATTACTAGAAAGCACGTAATTTTCAAGTGGCTGGGAGTTTTTGGTGATTTGGTTAACCATGCTGGTTGCTTCAGCAAGGCTTTGTTGATTCGACATCATTTCGCCTGCAACCAAACTGGTTAGGGGACTAATGACAGCGGGTTGACTTGTATAGCCGCCATTCGGATTGGTACTCACATAAGCTGCTAAAGGACTTGCTAAATAATAAGTTTGACCTGGAACCGGAGAATTACGTGCAACTAAGAAAGAGGATTCAAGTTGTGTTGGAGTGAGGGCTGGAATTTCAAGTGTAAATTGACCGAGATGAGGTTTTACACTTGCAAGAATTTCATTGTCATCTAGGGTAAAGTTTTGATTATGATCAACAAAAACCTCGGTGCTTGTAGAAATGGGTAATTTGGTGCTGGAAGTTAAAACGGTACCTTCTAGAACCACCGCACTATCTTGACTCGATACGCTACTATCGCCACTACAGGCGTACATAAAAATACTACTCAGCAAAATAACAAAGGAAGAATGTACTCGGCGATCAAGCGTAAAGCATAGTGAGGAGCGACGATGAGTATTAAGCATAATAGACCTTCGAATTTGTTATTTTTACAATCGCAACAAAAAGAATTGGATAGAAAATAACGAGAAATACAGTTTTAATTTAATATAACCTATATTTCCGAAAGTAAAAAATTGGTGGCTTAAAACTTACTCAAAATCAAAAAAAGAGTTTTTCCAATGACATTAATAAAAACTATTAAAATCAATAGTTTAAATAAAGATCAAGGATAAAAAAATTGAATAAATTTGATATAAAAAGATACTTAAGCACTTATTTGTAATTTTGTGTAATTTACTCCAAATTTTATTAATTGGTATTGTTAATTATTCTTGTAAAAACTAAAAAATATAATAGATTTTTTAT
>JALQUL010000477.1 GCA_023260735.1 Limnohabitans sp.
TCGGTTATGAGTAAGGTGGTTTCTCCTGGTGCTGTATTTCCGATTGGCATCATGACATCTTTAGTGGGTGTGCCATTTTTTATGTTCATGATCAAGAGTCATAAAAGGAGATATTGGTGAGCTTAACCATTCAAAAGTTGAGTGTGCAATATGGTTTAAAAAATGCTTTGGAGGTAGGCCCCTTAACATTCGAAAAAGGCCAAGTGATTGCATTATTGGGTCCCAATGGTTCTGGTAAATCAAGTTTTATGAAAGCCTTGGCTAGGCAAATTAAAGCACTTACAGAGGTTTTTTTAGGCACAAAACCTTTAACCCAAGAACAGATTTCATATATGCCTCAAGAGATGGGAGCAGCTCCCATGTTAAGGGTATTTGAAATGATTTTATTGGGCCGAGTAAAATCTTTAAAAACTACAGTATCGACGCAAGATTGGCAAGCGGTTCAAGCTATTATTGATCAATTAGGGATTCAAAATTTAACTCAGCAAATGATGAATGAGTTAAGCGGAGGACAAAAACAATTGGTCTTTTTAGCGCAAGCATTAGTGGCCCAACCTGAGATATTATTGCTAGATGAACCAATCAGTGCACTTGATGTAAAAAATCAGTTTCAAGTCATGAGTTTAATTACAGAGCAAACTCGACAAAGACAACTGATTACCTTTATTATTTTGCATGACTTTAATTTAGCAAGCCAGTTTTGTGATGAATGTATATTGCTAAAACAAGGGCAAGTAATTGCGACAGGTGACTTAACTGAGTTGCACAATTTAGGCCCAATTGAAACTACTTTTGATGTGTATGCACAATGGTTTTATGCCAAAACGGGACAACAATGTATTCAGGCCATTGGAGTGAAAACGTGAAATTTCTGTTTGCTAAAAAAGTGAAAAATACTTTTTTTCTGTGGGCTTTTTTAGTGGGCTTGAGTTTGGCTTTTATAAGCCTATTAAGTGCCAGTACAAGTTCATGGGCCACTGTGCCAACAGGTATGCAAGATTGGTGGGTGGGTAAGTTACCCGCTTGGGTGCCCAAACCTAAAGAGCCTGCTCATAATTTAATGACAACCGCTAAGGTAGAGTTAGGCCGACATTTGTTTTACGACAAAAGATTATCGGCCAACCAAGAAATGGCCTGTGCCACCTGTCACTTGCAAGAAAAAGCTTTTACCGATGGCAATGCAGTTTCTAAAGGAGTAACCCTAGAAGCTGGCGCAAGAAGTGCTATGCCTTTGGCAAATGTTGCCTATATGCCAGTTTTAACCTGGGCCAATCCCAATATTCAATCGCTTGAGACTCAAGCTTTAATTCCTTTGTTTGGCGAGCATCCAATTGAGATGGGCATGGCAGGTCGAGAGCAGGCTTTAATGCAATTATTTGCCACCGATAAAACTTATCAGGTGTTGTTCAATCAGGCATTTCCGCAATTAAGTAATATGGCGAAAAAAGACAAAAATGCTCTTTATAACCTAGCGACCATGACCCAAGCAATTGCTAGTTTTGAGCGTAGTTTATTGTCGTTTAATAGCCCCTACGACCAATACAAATATGGCGGTAAAACCAATGCCATTAGCGAATCAGCTAAGCGCGGCGAAGATTTATTTTTTGGCGAAAAACTAGAGTGCTACCACTGCCATGGTGGTTTTAATTTCACCGACAATTCTGATCATGAAAGATTAAAATTTCCCGAGCAAGGTTTTCATAATACGGGTCTTTATAACCTAGATGGTAAAGGTTCATATCCTAGCCATAATATTGGTATTGCCGAGTTTACTGGTCAGCCACTCGATATGGGTAAATTTAGAACTCCCAGTTTAAGAAATGTTGCTTTAACAGCTCCTTATATGCATGATGGTTCTATCGTTAGTTTAGAACAGGTAATAACCCAGCATTATGCGCTTGCAGGCAAAGCAAGTGCAGGCCCCAATGGTACAAGTCCCATTAAAAACGAAACACTGGTAGGTTTTGAATTGAGTCCACAAGAGCTAAAAGACATAGTGGCATTTCTCAACACTTTAACCGATACTCAGTTTATTCAAAATAAGGCACATTCAGACCCTTGGAAAAAATAGTTGAGATATGATGAGGCTTTTATTAGAAGTGAAATGCCGATGTCACGCTCTGAAAGACTGCTAGCACTCATTGCTTTATTAAGAACCTACCGTTTTCCGGTGGTAGGTTCGAAGTTGGCTAATCAACTCAATATTAACCTGCGTACACTGTATCGTGACATTCAAACTTTAAGAGATCAAGGAGCCCCTATAGAGGGTGAGGCTGGTGTGGGTTATGTGTTAAAACCGGGTTTTGTTTTGCCTCCTCTTATGTTTTCAGCCCAAGAGCTACAAGCTCTTGTATTGGGCTTATCTTGGGTCACACAACAAGCAGATCCAGCTTTGCAAACTGGGGCTCAATTAGCAGTCAGCAAGATTTTAAATGTAATTCCAGAGGGCTTGTTAAGTACATTAAACACGCCGGAGTTTATTGTTCCGGCCGTTACCAGGCCTACAGTGGCACATCAATTTTTACCTATTATTCGTCAAGCTATTCAACTAGAGAAAAAATTGCAAATACAGTATTGCGATAAAACCGAGCATAGAACTTCTAGAACTATCTGGCCTGTGGTGTTGGGTTATTTTGAAACAGGACAAATGTTAGCGGCTTGGTGCGAACTAAGACAAGGTTTTAGAAGTTTTCGCCTAGATAGCCTATTACTTTGTGAGCTCAGCACGCAGTCATTTCCAACCCGTAGAAGCGCTTTATTAAAGCAATGGCACCTACAAGAAAACGTTCCCGATCAACGCTACTGACAATTTTTGGTAAAGCCATTTTTACAATCAAAAC
>JALQUL010000119.1 GCA_023260735.1 Limnohabitans sp.
TTTAGCCAAAATAGAAGTGCTGCGCGAGGCTACTGCTGGAGCTACCCTTAAAGAAATTGTCACTTTGGTATTGCAACACAGTGGCTTAATCGAGCATTACCGCACCGAAAAAGAAGGCGCAGACCGCATTGAAAACTTAGAGGAGTTGTTAAATGCGGCCGAAAGTTTTGTTTCTTTAGAAGGTTTTGGGCGTGATGCAGTGGCTATGCCAGAGACAGCTCCTGTCGCTACTAATAAGGTAAATACCTATCCAGTACCAGATAATTTTGACGAGCCTACTGGCGAGACTATTTCTCCTTTATCTGCATTTTTAAGTCATGCCGCCCTAGAGGCAGGCGATAACCAAGCCCAAGCAGGCCAAGATGCTGTACAACTTATGACGGTACATGCTGCTAAAGGTTTAGAGTTTGATGTGGTGTTTATTACCGGCCTAGAAGAGGGTTTGTTTCCTCACGAAAATTCTATGTCGGATGTGGGCGGCCTTGAAGAAGAGCGTCGTTTAATGTACGTGGCTATTACCAGGGCTAGGCAACGGTTGTATTTGAGTTATTGCCAAACTCGAATGTTGCATGGTCAAACCCGTTATAACATGAAGAGTCGATTTTTAGAGGAACTGCCCGAGCATGCTTTAAAGTGGATTACACCAACCCAGAGTAATAAAATGGGGTATGGTGCCACTTATTCAGCCAGTAATGGATTTGCCAATAGAAATTTTGGAAGTAGCAATTCCAGTACTCATAGCAATACGAATAGGTGGGCCAACTCAAGTTCTTCTCATTTTCAAGCGACCCATGCTTCTATTGCTGTGCCTCCTAGCATGACAAGAAATGTCGTTGTGCAAAACGAGCAGGCTCAAAGCTTTAGTCTTAAAGTGGGCATGGAGGTTTTTCATAATAAATTTGGCGAGGGCAAAATATTAACCCTAGAGGGTAGTGGTGCAGATGGCAGGGCCCAGATTCATTTTAAACGTCATGGTACAAAATGGCTGGCTTTAAGTGTGGCCAAATTAACTCCAATATAAAAACTGTAATATGCAGCTACTTGAAGCGTGATAACTTACATGTAATTTTTAAAATTAAATACTGCACATGACAGATATTGTCGCAGTAGTCAAGTAGTATATAAAAATTGTCCAGTACTATTTTTTTAAAAGTACTGGATTTTTTTTGGAAATTGTATTAAAGAATTTTTACAAAATTAAATTGATAAAACGTTTTAAACTATATACAATACGTTTTTACGGTTTTAAAATGTAATTTGCTTAGTTTTTTGTAGCAACAAATCAAGCAAAATAAATTCTAAAATTTTAAAATTCAGTTTTGAATCGTTCAATAAAACCAAAAAATAAGCCCACCCAAAAAAACTTATAAATTCAAAAAATTCAGCAAAGCTGTTTTTCAAATTCCCCATAATTTTGTTTTAGAAGCAAATTTGTTAAATAGTATGTGGTTTTGTTACGAAAAAAATTGCAAAAAACGTGATTTATTTCACGTTTATGAAGCAATGCAACACTTGCCCTAATTAAAATTCATTTTTAAACTCATAATCCAGCGTTATATATTTCATTAATTTACATTTTTTGGTGATTTGTTACGGTAAGTACGTAATACATCACTTTACCTAATTGTGAGTCAGACTTTTAGTCATGATCTTCATAGGAGTTTGGTAGTGCACGACAATAATCAATTTAAAACCAGTTCAGTCAGTAATAGTTTATTAAGCCTATTACTTCAAAAATGGTCATATTTGCAAAGTAGCTCTTTAGTGATTAAGAAAATAATTAATCATATAGGGCTACAGGTCTTATTGGTATTGACTATGCTGTTAGGTGCATTACCCTCTACGGCTGCAGTCAGTAATATTGTGATGGTGGTTATTCCTGGTAAAAGTGGTGAAGCTCCTTTTGATGCAGATGATTTGCCTGGTCACGATAGTTCTGGAAACAATAATATTGTTCGCACTTACGATAGGTTTGACTACAGGGTAACTTACACTGCACTCGATCTTAACCAAGTTAATTTTGTTTTTACAGCCCCGGTTGGGGTTTATTGGTTAAGTTCTGGTGCCAACACTACTGTTTGTAACGGTACAGGTGGCCCTGTTATTTCCGGCGGTGGTAGTATTTTGACCTGCCCACGCAAACCAGCTAGTGTTCAAGTAGAGTCTTTCGAATTACCCGCTATTGCGGGCAATATTGCTAACGCTACAGAATTCTCTATTGCAGTGACGGCTGGTTCAGCAACAGCAAGTTCACAAAGTTTAATTATTTCTGCAGTACCAAGAACAGAAATCTACACCATGACCAATGGATATAACAAAACTACCATTAATGGTGCTTTTGGTGCTAGTTATGGTGTTGCCATTAGGCCTGGTATTCCTTTTGTAAAATCTGGAGCTGCAACAGGTACGATTAAAGGTATGGAGTCACCAAAGGTTCCATTCGTATTTACGCTGGCTGTTTTACCTCCGGGCACATTTGTCACTTCTTGTCCAGGAACTTGCTCTCAACCTGGTGGTCCTGGTACGCCTATTACGATTACTCTAAGCAATACCAACAACGTATTAGTGAGTTCTAATGGTATCTATGCTAATAGTTCTATTATTGCTAGCTTTAAAGAGTTTAGTTATAACAGTCTCACTCTTTTTACACCGTTTGGCACGAATTTCCCAAGTGGTGCTTTAACGCCACTTGATATCCAATTTAAAAATTTTGCACCAGAAAGTCTTTCGGGTGTTGCAAATTATTTAGGTGGTCAAGCTACTGGTTATGCTGCAGATGTAGCACCAGGTTATGCATCTAATTTTAGTGCTTGTCCAGATATTCATTCTTGCGCACGTATCAATATAGACCGAAGAATCCAAACGGATCTTTATACGCATTTTCATGGCACATTTCATACGCCATCTAATAATTTAATTTTTGGTGACAATGAGGCTTCTACCAACAATAACGGTAACGGTGCAGAAAGTGTCTTCCCAGGTCATTTTTTCACCATTATGTACCCTGTTACCAATTCTACAGCCGCCGAAGCTTCCGCCAATAATTTCGGCTCTTGTGTGGTGTGGGATCCAGCAAAAATGGCTTTGCAAGGACGTGCAACGCTTAAAAAAGGGAGTGGTGGCGAGTTTTTCCGAACTACGCATTTGAGCTTTCCCAATGTAGCTGCTTCAGAGCATATTCTAGAGTATTCATCAAAATCATTTACTTCTGACACGGCCCGCCGAAGTGCAGCCTGTGGTACTGCAGGAGATGGTAGTGCAGATTGGTCCACCGATCCTACTGCTGTAGCGGGTGGAATTTCAGCAGTAAGTAGTATTCGATACAAATATATAACCCCTATGGGCCCTGGCGTGACGATTGGTTTAATGGCCCCTTTCCAAAGGCCTTTGACTAGTTTCTCACTTAATGCTCCGTTCATGACCCTATCGCCTTGGTTTATGCAGTTCTGGGCCGATGAAAAAGCCAGAACCATACCCTCACCGTATGGCGGCTCAGGATTATCTGGCTACGGTGGTAGGGTCAACTTTGTCAATGCTTTGTTTAGGCACGATATTACTGCTTCGGCTACTTCTATGGCTCCTGGTGGAGTGATGAGTTTGACAGTCACTCCGATTGCAATTGGCGCAGCCTTTACTGGAGTAGATGCGACAGTTCAAAATGCGAAAATTAGGGTTAATATGCCAGACACCTGTCTTGAGCCTGTAGCCGCTAGCTTGCCCTCTTTTGCTACATTAACTCCTGCCAATTATGGAGCCGATGGGCTAGCTTGTACCGGTGATGCTGGCGAAACTGCTGCATTTGTAATATTTAGCTTAGGCAATATTGCTGCCCCTGGCGGTCCTGCTACTAGCGGTTATCAAGGTAAAGCATCATTCCAACCTAGTTTTACATTCAACATACAGGCAGCACCTAAGTCACCGGTAAAAACGGTTACTTGGACATCTGTCGATTCAGCCGATAACGATCCGACCCCAGTCACTCATACTAAGTCTGGAAATGTCGCCATTTCTGGCATTGCCGCTTTTGCAGTCAACAAAACTACCTCAGGCACTACCAACGGTAAAGTTGGCCCCAATGAAACTTTTAACTATATTATCAACTTCTCTAACGCAGGTTCATCTTCAAGTGGTAAAGCTCGATTTGTAGATGTCTTGCCTTTTGATGGCGACAGCAGAGGAACTACTGGTTTGGGTGCTGGCAAAATGGTAGTGACAGGTCTAAATGCGGCCATGGCATCCGCTTCGCAAGGCACGGTTGGAATAGAAGTAAGTACTGACAGTTCAAGCACTATTGAAAGTGCGATTGCGGTAGTGGGTCAAGAAGATGGTAGTGTGGGTGTTAACTGGTCACCTTATACTGCCGGTGCTAC
>JALQUL010000147.1 GCA_023260735.1 Limnohabitans sp.
AATGTCTAAGCCATTAGGTTTCAGAAGATACTAAATACGGAGCAATTGTGTCTAATTCATCGATTGATTTAAAAGTTGAGCGTCAAAAAACAACTTTGCGAGAGCTGACACTTGAAAAAGTACGGTCAGCCATATTTAGCCAATATTTTAAACCTGGTGAGCGATTGGTCGAGCGTACCTTATGTGAAAAGTTAGGCGTAAGTCGTACAGTGGTGAGAGAGGTTTTAAGACATCTAGAGACTGAAGGTTTAGTTGAAACTATTATGCATCAAGGCCCGACTGTGGCCATTATTGATCATGATACCACCAAACAAATTTATGAGATGAGGGCATTACTGGAGGGCCACGCTGCCGCTGCTTGTGCCAAGCGAGCTGACCCAGAAGGTATTGCTCAAATGAGTGCTTGTATTTTGTTAATTGAAGCGGCTTTTAGTGCTGGTAAACATGATGTGGTTATGAAAGAGACCCATCATTTTTACCACACCATGTTTCATATTGCAGGTGAAACAGTAGCTTGGGCAATCGTCAATTCTTTAAATGCCAGAATTAACCGTTTAAGAGTGATTACTATTTCAAGCGCAGCACGAGGGCAAACAGCACCTCAAGAAATGTATGAAATTTTAAGTGCTATTAAAAACAAAGACGAAGATAAAGCTAAATTAGCCGCACAAAACCATGTTTTAGCTGCACAAAAAATTGCCTTGCAAGCTTTGCTGGTGAATGAAAAAACCTCCAAAAAACCTGATTAAATTGAATCAGAGGAAAAATATAAAATTGGGGCTTGAGCTCAATCATTTTTTATGTTGCCGCCTGCAACCCATTCATAAAATGAGTTTGCATAGCGGCTCTTGCTGACTCAGGTGCTTTGTCTATTAAAGCAACCATAAGTGCTTCATGCTCTTTTAAAGATTGCTCTAGGCGACCTGCTTTTAATAAAGAATGGTGTCGGTTGAGCTTCATTACTTTACGTAAATCAGCGACTAATTGATCGCGCCATTTATTGTCAGCTATTTTGAGTAGCGCTAAATGAAATTGCTCGTTGAGTTGAAAAAATCGCTCGGTATTGATGGGTGTTTGTTGGTAACACTGATTTAACTCAAGATGAATACGTTTTAAATTATTGAGCTGCTCAACTGATGCATTCTGCGCAACAACGGCAGCAGCATCGGATTCTAACAAGGCTAATAAATGATAGACATCATGCAAGTCTTTATCGGAAACTTCGGTTACATAAGCACCACGCCTAATTTTCATGGTGACTAAACCTTCGGCAGCCAATACTTTTAATGCTTCGCGTAAGGGGGTGCGACTAATGCCATAGTTTTGCGCAATACTGACTTCATCAATCCAGCTACCCGGCTCTAGTTCTCGGTTAAAAATTCGTTGTCGCAGACTTTCAGCCACTTCTTGATAGAGTGCTTTTGGTGCAAGTGAAAGAGTCGTCATGGCAATAAAAATGAAAAGATTTAATAAATAAGCATTAAAAATAACATTTTGAGATATTTAAATCATCAAAACTCCTTGAATTGTAAGCCAGTTAAAATATTTTGCATCAATAATTATAAATAATATAAACTCTGTGGGTTGAATTGAACGAGCAAAGCTACTAGAAAGCACCAAAAATTGAGTGTATAAGTATGAAACTTGAACCTTGTTACAACCTGAATTTCTTGATTTTTTTTCACAAAAGTGAGC
>JALQUL010000159.1 GCA_023260735.1 Limnohabitans sp.
TAGCCATTTGCCCTACGGTTTGGCCCACAGCGCCAGAAGCACCCGAGACAACCAAGGTTTCGCCGGCTTTAGGTTGGCCAATATCCATTAAGCCAAAATAGCCAGTCATACCAGGCATACCTAACACATTAAGCCATTGACTAATGCTGGCAATATTTAAATTGACTTTAGCTAGTCCGGCTCTTTTAATTCCCGCTTCAGGAATACTGCAATAACTTTGTGCACCAAGACCCCCGGTTACATAGTCACCCTCTTTAAAATGGCTGTTATGGGAGGCGATAACTTTACCTATACCACTTGCACGCATGACTTCGTTAATACCTACGGGCGGAATATAACTTTTACCCTCATTCATCCAACCGCGCATAGCGGGGTCTAGTGAAATAGACAATGTTTGAACCACCACCCCGCCTGGCCCAGGGTCGGCTACCGCTTCTTGCGTATGAGACCAGTTACTGGCATTAGGCAGCCCAATAGGGCGACTTGCTAAACGAACTTGTTGGTTAATAAGAGAGGCAAGTGCAGTCATAAGTTTCCTAAAATTAAGTTGGATGATAAAAATCAAATCAGTTATAACAAAAAATGCTATTTTGCATAGACAATGCTATGTTGAATTTCTTATTTTGTCACACGCCTATGTGACAGCAGGTTTTTAAAATAATAAAAGGAATATGCATGAGTGAATTACTTTTAGAGCCAGAATTTACCCCCGTTCTTGCGTTAGCAGAGCAATTAAAAGCCCATTCTTATGCGGTAGTTAGCCCTAGTGATTTGTTGCAATTAATTGATTTACCCATTGCTAGCCTAGAAAAATGGGTGCCTAGCTGGAACGATTTACCAGCTGACCATTATTTAAAAGATGGCGGCAAGTACCGACGCAGGCGTCATTCTTCATTTGTAGTGCAAGGTCAGCATTGCGAACAAGTGGCCCATCGTGCTCATTGGCAACCGGTCTCTTATAACGCCTTGCATGGTGGCATGGTAAGGTGGTTTGAGCCTATGCAAGAAGCAATTAGCCAAGACCCCGGTTGGGGCCAGTTTTTGTGCCAATTAGGCGAGTTATTTAGCCA
>JALQUL010000290.1 GCA_023260735.1 Limnohabitans sp.
GTACCAGGAGGACCGTAGAGAAGTACGCCTTTAGGAATCTTGGCTCCAAGTAGCGCATATTTATTTTGTAGATTATGGAGTTTTCAATCTTAACAAAATACCACCCTATTCAAGACTATAGCTATAAGACTTGTGTATTACCGTGTTTCCTTAAGTATAAAATGCCATCTTTACCTTAGTTTGTTTTTCTTCATCCTGAGAGCTTAAGCTGTTGCGTTAACTCTCCCATCTTGTTCCAACTTTTCATTTAACTTCTTCATTATTGTGGCACCATTAACTTTAACAATCACCAGACCCGATGACTGGCATTTACATCTACGCGATGGTTCAGCACTCAACACAGTGGTGCCACATACGGCAAGCCAGTTTGCCAGAGCTATTGTGATGCCGAATTTAAAACCACCAGTGACTACTGCTGCATTGGCTCTAGAATATCAACAAAGAATTTTAGATGCTGTACCTGCTGGTATGCAGTTCGAGCCGCTAATGACTTTGTATTTAACTGATAACATCAATCCAGCTGAAATTGCAATTGCAAAAGCTGCTGGGGTAGTAGCTGCAAAACTGTATCCTGCAGGAGCTACGACTAATTCTGACGCTGGAGTGACTGATATTAAAAAAATCTATCCAGTGCTAGAAGCAATGCAAAAGCATGGCATGCTTTTATTGGTACACGGTGAAGTGACCAATCAAGATATTGATTTATTTGACCGAGAAGCTGTTTTTATTGACCAACACTTAGAACCACTGCGCCGAGATTTTCCAGGTTTAAAAATTGTTTTTGAACATATTACGACCCAAGAGGCAGCTCAGTATGTTCAGGAAGCGAATGAAAATTTGGCTGCTACCTTAACGGTACATCACTTAATGTTTAACCGAAATGCCATTTTTACAGGTGGAATTCGTCCTCACTATTATTGCTTACCTGTGTTAAAACGAGAGAAACACCGGTTGGCTTTATTACAAGCTGCGACAAGTGGTGACGCACGTTTCTTTTTGGGTACAGATAGTGCTCCGCATGCGGCCCAATTAAAAGAGCATTCATCGGGGTGTGCGGGTTGTTATACTGCGCCGGCTGCTATGGCCATGTATGCGCAGGTATTTGCAAACGCTGGAGCTTTGCATCAACTTGAGGCTTTTGCGAGCTTTAACGGTGCAGATTTTTACGGTTTAGCGCGCAACAGATCTACTTTAACCCTGGTACAAGAAGATGAGATGCAACCCGAATCCTATCCTTATGCTGATGCTCAATTAAAGCCACTTTTAGGTGGGCAAACTCTATCGTGGCGTTTGGCTTAGAACTTATTAATTGGCAAGCACCTTGGCTACAACCTTTTGCCTTATTAGGTGAGGTATTGTGTAAAAGGGTTATCGATGGTCAAGTGGTGCGGTCTAAGCTACTTGAGATTGATTCAAAAGATGCTGCATCTACAGCACACCCAACCACTACAGTGGCAAGTGTGCTTAATCAAGCATTAAGTAGCTACCCTCAAGTACCTGTAAAGTTTGTACCGCAGGCTAGTTTACCCATAGGGCAGGCCTATGAGGCCTTTATTTACCAAACTAAACAAGTGCCAACCCGTGACGGCCTGCACGATTTTTTTAATGCTTTGGTATGGTTTCATTTACCACAAACCAAGCTATTACTTAATCAGTTACAGGCTGCAGAAATTGCCAATTTAGGAATAGGGGCAAAACGAGGTGCCTTACGTGATGCACTCACTTTGTTTGATGAAAATGTTTTATTGTTGTATGCACCCGATGAGCTTTGGGATGCTTTGGAAAATAAGCAATGGCAAAGGCTTATGCTTGATTTAAGAGACTTGTGGCAAGAATCTAACTATGTTTTATTTGGTCATGCCTTGCAAGAAAAATTAGTAGCCCCCCGTAAAGGAATGTGTGCTCATGTGTTACGAGTGCCACAAAAATTTAAAAACTTAAGTCAATTAGATGATATTTTGAGCGACTACTTAAATTCACCATTGTTGGCTGGCAAACCTTATTGTCATTTACCAGTATTGGGTATTCCTGGTTGGTGTGTTGATAACGAAAATGCTAGTTATTACCAAGATGATTTTGTTTTTAGATCCAAAAGGCAATAAAGTATAGTTTGAGCAGGCAATTTGATGATGGATGAGTCAATTAAAAAACCTTGTTTGGCTAGAGCCAAAAACAAGGTTTTTTAAGTTCTAAATTTTTTACATCCAACCAAAAACTGTAGGTTGCATGTTTTTAATTAGAAGCTGTGAACTAAAACCAAATTACCTTGATTACAGTTTAAGCCACTAGCAAAATGGGTACGACCATAATTGGCATAAACGCTAGAGCGTTTGCTCAATGCATAGTTAAGGCTTAACTCTGTGACATTTGATTCGTCACGTTTGGCAAAGTTAATACCTGTAGAAAATTTACCAAATGGAACAGCTATGCCTGCAGTAAAAGCTGCTTTTTCGGATTTGTCATTGCCAACACGTTTGCCATCAAGACCTAAACCGACTTTAGCAACTCCAAAATCATAATTAACTCCGGCTTCAAATTTGCCTTTGTTGATGTTGTTACCCCATGTATCGTTGCTACTACGAATATAACGAGCACCACCAGACAATGGACCAGCAGCATATTTAGCACCTAAAGATGATCTTTTGGAGGTGGGTGTACCAGAGCCGTCAGCCTCTTCAGCAAAACTAGCCACTAAATTAACACCGCTAAATGCTGGGCTGGTGTAGCTAATGATATCGGTTTTAGTGCGTCCGAAGATTTCAAGATGATTACTACTGTAAACGCCGTCCCATAACCAATTCTCGCCTACCATACCGTAGTTAACTGCCCAAGAGCTGCTGCGGGTATTTTGGAAGGCCACTGAACCAAAGCCACCAGATATAGCAAGGCTAGTGTCTTCTTTAGCAATATTGGCACCACGATTAGAATTACCTGCAAATTGTGTGGCTGCAGAAATTTTTAAACCGTTGCCTAAGTCTTCTACTAAGTCAAATTTAATAGAGTTGCTGTCAAGGACTAAGCCTTTATCGTCATCCAAGGATTTAATCCAACCGGCAGCAATAGTGCCAGAAATAGTAGCAGTTGATTGGGCGCTAGCTAAACCAACAACAGAAAATGCTGCCAAAGCAATAAGTGTTTTTTTCATAATGAATCCAAAGCAAAATAGAAAGATGAAATAAGTAATCTTTTGATAATTTTAGATAGCTTAGATCAATATTTATTACGTTTCGAAACTTTATAGGATAGAGGCAATTTAGTAGCGAATAGAACACAAATTGTGTTGCACTGATGCAACTTTTAAATGTTTTCGCATAGATTGTTT
>JALQUL010000350.1 GCA_023260735.1 Limnohabitans sp.
CTACCAGCTGAGCTAACGTCCCACACATTCAGTATTATAAACTAAAATCTAAGATTTTTAATTTACAAAATTCTTTTTACTTTTTAATTACCTGGTGATTAACTAAAAAGATTCAACACATTTTTTACTGTTGATTAACAGTGCTATCTGCGTTAAGATGTTGTTATTGTAGCGCATTTTTTGCAGCTTTTTTAAACTTACTTGATTTATTTTCAAGGGCTTATTTTTGCATAACCAAAAAATAGTAGCGATCAATTAAGAACAGCTCAGATTATAACCAGCAATTTCACTGCTTCTTAGTTTGTTGTCATAAATATTTCACTTATTTTTAAACTACTTATTTTTTATTAGTTTTGGGTTAGTTATTATTCATTTTTGCATTGTTGGCTAACATTTCCATCATACAACCCGCTGCCGTCATACCAAAAGTGGCCGTCACCACTACTTGCGATCCGTAGCCTTGGCAGTTTAATGCCGCACCACCTTTATTAGTAGGCATTTCACAACTGGTATCTGGTCTTAACATAGGTTCTTTGCTATACACACAAAGAACACCAATTTTAGCGGGTAGTTTTTTATCTTGATTAGTTGCACCTTTAGGAGCACCATGATGCTTTCTAAGTTGATAGCGTAACTTAGCCAAAACAGGATCTTGACTCACGACCGAAAGGTCAGCTACCTCTACTGCTTGTGCAGTTTTTTTCCCTCCAGCAGCACCCACTGTAATAAACAATTTTTTGTTTTTACGAGCCCAAACACTCATAGTCAATTTTGCGCTAAGTTGATCACAAGCATCTATCACGCCATCCACATCTGCTGGTAACAGTTCCAACCAATTTTCTGGGGTTATAAAGTCATCAATCACTTGAACATTGAGACTCGGATTAATCGCCCATAAACGCTCTTGCATCGCTAATACTTTGGACTGACCCAAGGTAGTTTGAACGGCGTGAATTTGCCGATTAATGTTAGACAAACTAATATGATCTAAATCGACCAGAGTAATTTTTCCTACTCCAGATCGTGCCAAGGCCTCTGCACTCCACGAACCTACACCACCAATACCAATTACCATAACATGACTAGACCGTATCTGTTTAGCTCCTTGCACTCCGTAGAGCCGTTCTAGGGCAGAATAAAGTCTGTCTTCTTCTGATGATGTAAAAGAAGATGAAGTATTAGAGAATTGACTAGGGCTTGTTAATAAGGTCATAAGCGTAAAATAATTTATGAGCCCATATGATACTTGCAGTAAGCAACCGTGAAAGTTGACCCGAGCAACATTACTTCATATTTTTTAAGCGATTTTTTGCATTATTGACCAAATCAGAATCTGGGTAGTTTTTGATTAAATCTTGCAATACTTTTTTAACCGCTTTGGTATCTTTTAGCTCTTGTAAACAATTAGCCAAACCAAACATAGCTTCTGCTGCCTTGGGATGGTTGCTTGCCCGTGCCAACATTTGTTTGTAATTTTGAGCAGACTCTTTAAAATTACCAGTCGCATATTGAGCATTGGCCAACCAATAATAAAAATGAGGCATTAATGGGCTGTTCGTACTATTATTAACCAAGGTTGTAAAGCCTCTTTCGGCTTTATTAAAGTCGGCAGCTCTAAAAGCCGTCATTGCCACATCAAAGTCTTTTTTATCTTTGGGATCTACCATTAATTCCATCCCATCCATTTGAATTTTGATGGGTTCGAACTGACTCACTCTTTGATCCACTTCTGCTAATTTTCTCTCGACTACTGCAGAGGATTCATTTTGTCTTTTTAACAACTCAGAAACATCGCGAATTAATTTCTCGTTAGTACCTTGCAAAAGCTGAGCCTGCTTCATTTGCTCATCTATTTGATTTTGTAAAACAAATAAGCTACGTCGTAATTGAGAATTTTGCAAATTAACATCTTCTAAACTTTTTTCTAAAGATTCAACTCGCTTGGAAAGGGATGATTCCTTTAAGCGTAAATCAAGAATTGCCTTACGAGCATCCTCATCTTCGAATAAGCCAGCATGTGCTAATTGAGATGCCAATACCAAACATAAAAGCAACACCAAAGAACTTAGTTTTTTGATATTAAGAATTCCCATAAGTGACCGACCTCAAGTTGAAATACTAAAAAAGAAGGCGAAACCTTCTTTTTTAGTGAAATTGCAATTAACGATAGAAAATTTCAGCTCTTCTATTTTTAGCCATAGCGGCTTCGCCAGAACCTAAATCTGCTGGTTTTTCTTTACCAAAACTAACTGATTCAATTTGTGATTCAGAAACACCCATCATAGTTAAAGAGCGACGGATTGCGTCAGCACGTTTTTGGCCTAAGGCTAAATTATATTCACGACCACCGGAGGAATCAGTATGGCCTTCAAGGGAGGCGCGGCGCGATTTGTTTGCGCTTAAAAATCGAGCATGAATTTCAAGAACGGCTAAATACTCTGGACGTACCTGGTAGCTGTCGAAATCAAAATAAATAATTTTACTTGCATTAGCAGGTCCTGCAGAGCCGTTATCAGTGGCATTTAAATCCATTGACTGAACACTGCTATTGGCAGTATTCAAATCAGCATTGGAATTGTTGTTCGCAGAACTATCCACTACCATGGCTTGTTTATCTTCGACTGGAGTGTCAAGTTTAGTACTGGAGCAAGCCATCACTAAACCAGACATAACGAGCATAAGAAATACATTTTTCAACTTCATAACATTCTCCAGTTTCATTTAATTTACTTTTGGGCCCCAAGAAGGCTCACGAATATCTCCGCCAGGCGAAGCCAATTTTGTTTTTACTTTACCATCAACTGTAGAAGTCATCAAAACCTCACGGCCATCTTGTTTAGAGGCAAACAAAATGAGCTTGCTGTTAGGCGAAAAGCTAGGTCGCTCATCTGACCATGTATTGGTAATAGCAGCTGTTGAACCAGAACTTAGGTCAAGTACATGCAATTTATAAGACGAACCCACTTTTGAAATGTAAGCTAAGTATCGACCATCTGGGCTAGGTGCTGGTGATATATTGTAACTTCCGTTAAAGGTAATGCGCTCGGCATTGCCACCATTAGCAGGCATACGGTAAATTTGGGGTGAACCGCCTCGATCGCTTACAAAATAAATGAATTGGCCGTTAGCAGAAAAAACTGCCTCGGTATCAATACCATTGGATTGAGTTAAGCGTCTTGCATCACCACGACCATCGGCATCAACAAGATAAATTTGTGAGTTTCCATCTCGACTTAATGTGACAGCAATATTTCTACCATCGGGTGACCATGCTGGTGCACTGTTGGAACCTTTGAAATTAGCCACTGCTTTACGTTGACTAATTTGTACCATTTGCGTAAAAACGACTGGCTTACGGGACTCAAAAGATACATAAACCAGCTGATTGCCTTTAGGAGACCAGCTAGGAGAAATAATGGGCTCTTGACTACTTAATAATACTGCCGCACCCTGACCATCGGAGTCAGCCACCCAAAGGCTATGACGACCTGCATTTTTAGTGACATAGGCGATGCGAGAAGCAAAAACTCCTTTTTCACCAGTGAGTTTTTCATAAATAAAGTCTGCTACCTGATGAGCAGCAAGACGCATATCAGCTGCCACCACAATAAAACTTTTACCACCTAGGTCTTGACCTTTAACCGTATCCCACAATCTGACACGCACATCAAAACGGCCATCAGGAAGGCGGGTCACGCTGCCACTGGCTAAGGCATCGGTGTTTTTTTGACGCCATACTGAGAAATCGGGCCTAGTGGACTCATCTGCTTGCGCCCCTAAAGTATTGCTCATCAAAAACTGACCCGTACGCTCTAGGTCAGCTTTAACAATTTCAGAAATTTTTTGAGGTGATTGCTCTTCAGAACGAAATGAAGTGATTGCAATTGGCAATTGGCTTAAACCTACGCCAGATACTTCCATTCTAAATTGGGAGTGGGACAAACCAGGCACAGAGGCCAACAAGACCACTAAAAGAGAAAAACAAAATTGAATAAATTTCATAGGGAACTTAAACTCCTTTATTGGTAGATTCTGGGCGCTTTTGAAGCCACAAACAATACAAAGTGAAATATTTACCAAACGCCGACTGCGCCTGCATAAAGCAAACCGCAAAACCTAAGGCACCATCTAAAAAACCCAGCCTAAAAAAATAACTTTTTACGAACGCTACTATGGCAGATAAAACAGCTCTTGTCATGCTGGTTTTTATGCCTTTAGTATAGCGTTGCAATGCCCATGCTTGACTATATTTTGATAGTTTCTGCCAATAATGAGCCGGAGTCGGGTAACTGTAATGTAAAAGTGGCGAATTGAACTTTAATATTTTTAAATCAGATGTAAGCAAACGTTCGTGCACCAAATCAGCACTGAACTGAGCTTTCCCGTTTATCCACAGGCGAGTCACATAATCGGGAGTCCAACCACAATGGCGTATGAGTTGGCCACAAAACTCTGTTAATCGGGGTATTTCAAATGCAAACGCTAATTCACTGGTACTGGACTTTTGTAGAATATCTATTAACTCTTGTGCTAATTCAGGTGTGACTCTTTCGTCTGCATCTAATGACAAAACCCATTTATTTTTAGCATAACTGAGTGCTTTGTTTTTTTGATAACCAAAGCCTTGCCAATTGGCATTGACCTCTACTTGAGCCCCTAAAGATTGGGCAATGGCGACGGTTTCATCTTGACTGCCACCGTCTAGAACCACTATTTGTTGGGCAAATAAAACAGACCTGATACAGTCTCCAATATTGTGGGCCTCGTTCAAAGCAATGATAACAACGGTTAAATCAATTGAATTGGGATGTATTTTTAATTCTTGAAAACTCATAATAATGATTATCGTGCAAACTAAGGCGTTAAACTGTGCGAGTGGGAGCTTTAAATCTAGGATAATTAACAGACAATACAATCAATCAGATGAAGGCCCTATCGCAAAACTCGATACTCGCAATTATGGTGAGGATTGGAATTGCTTATTTGACGTTTTTCACTAATCAATCATTTTATGGAAAAAAGTCAAATACTTAAGCTACCACCACTCACGCCAGAAATGAGACGAGAATTTATGCTACAGGGTCCACAAGCACCAGACTTCAGGACCACTACTTAATGACTGACCAATTATCGTCTGAGCCAGCTTCTAAAGCTAAGTTTAGTCATCAACAATCTTTATTCAAGCGTTTTAAACGCTTGAGTCCCTATTTTTTTACTCAAAAAGGGGCTTGGGCATTAGCAATTTTAGCCACCGCTATAGCGGCTGCAACCGAACCCCTTATACCAGCTGCATTTAAATTGTTACTCGACCGCGGCTTTCAAAAAGGCTCACTAGAAATTTGGCAAGTACCCGCTACTATTTTGACTATTTTTGCAATACGTGGGGTAGCCGGTTATGTGACCGAGTTAGTGCTTACCAACATTACAGCCTCTGGCCTTCAACAATTACGCCGGCAGATGTTTGACAAATTATTAACAGCCAAATTGGATTTGTTTAAAAATCAATCTGGAAGTGAATTGGCCAATACGGTAGTTTATGAAGTGCAAAACGGCTCTATGCTGTTGGTGAACTCGATTATTTCTTTTGTGAGAGATAGCGTCACCTTAATTGCTTTAGTAGGCTACTTGCTTTATTTAAATTGGAAACTCACTTTAGTAGTCGCTATTATTTTTCCAGGGGTTGCTTTAGTCATGGTAGTACTTACCAAACGACTTTATAAACTCTCAAAAAGTAGTCAAGTCGCCACCGATGAATTAGCCTACGTCGTAGAAGAGAATGTTTTGGCCCACCGTGATGTTCGATTGCATCATGCCCAAGAGCAACAAGCCGAACGTTTTTCACATATTAGTCAACGACTCAAATCTCTGTCTATTAAAACCACTAGTGCTTCTGCTGCCATGAAACCGGCCACACAAATGATGGCTGCCATAGCATTGTCTGCCGTTATTTCAATCGCCTTATTTCAAAGCAATACTAGCGGTACGACTGTAGGAGCCTTTACCTCATTTGTCATGACAATGTTGTTAGTAGTGGCTCCGATTAAACATTTATCTGAAATCGCCAATCCCATTACCAGAGGTTTGGCAGCCATTGAAAGGGGGTTTGATTTACTCGATCAAACTCCAAGTGAAACCTATGGCAGTTTTAATTCTAATCGTTCAACTGGTCACATCGAAATAAAAGATGTGACAGTACAGTTTTCGCCCAATCTTGAACCTGCAGTTAAACAACTTAGCTTAACCATTCAACCTGGTGAAACCATTGCACTGGTGGGCGC
The DNA here is from genome assembly GCA_023260735.1 of Limnohabitans sp. Taxonomy (GTDB): domain Bacteria; phylum Pseudomonadota; class Gammaproteobacteria; order Burkholderiales; family Burkholderiaceae_C; genus JALQUL01. The sequence continues at coordinate 6,279 of JALQUL010000350.1, forward strand.
CTCTGGCTCTGGTAAAACTACCTTGGTTAATTTATTGCCTCGTTTTATTCAATCTAATTCTGGCTCTATTGAACTCGATAATGTGGATATTAAAGATTGGGACCTCGATAATTTGCGCCAGCAATTTGCCATGGTAAGCCAACATGTTTATATGCTGAATGCCTCTCTTGCCCATAATGTGGCTTTGGGTCAAAAAATTGATCAAGACAAAGTATGGGAGTGTTTAAAGGCAGCTAATTTAGAAGATTTTGTATCTGAATTACCCCTAGGTATTCATACCTTGGTGGGGCACAATGCCAATCAATTATCGGGTGGCCAAAGACAACGCTTAGCTATTGCCAGAGCACTTTATAAAAATGCACCCATCTTAATTTTAGATGAAGCCACCAGTGCCCTAGATACACAATCGGAACGTGCAGTACAAAGCGCTTTAACTGTATTGATGAAAAACCGCACTTCTTTGGTGATTGCGCACAGGCTCTCCACAGTAGAGCATGCCGACCGAATTGTAGTGATGGAAGCTGGCTCCATTATTGAAATTGGATCACATGCAGAACTCATTACGCAAAATGGTGCTTATGCCAAACTCTATCGATTGGGGCTAGGCGAAAGTCACGCAGCCTAAGAGCTTTAAGCACTGCTTGACGACTGTTTTGGACTCGATACCGTATAGTCGTCAACTAAAATGACAGACCTACCAACGCTGGCGAATCAAAAATGTAGTAAGTGTTGTTACAGCAAAATCACATCATATTGATCTTGCGGCACCGTAATATCGCTTTGTAAAGAAATTGGTTTTTTAATAAAATCAGAAAGCTCAGCTAAATGTTGACTTTCTTCATCTAAAAACAATTCAATCACACTAGCGTTAGCTATTACTCTTATCTCACGAGGATTAAATTGCCGACTTTGCCGCAGTATTTCTCGCAAAATATCATAAGCGACGGTACGACTAGTTTTGATTTGTCCTTTGCCATGACAAGCAGGACAGACCTCTGTGAGCATATGCGCCAAAGATTCTCGTGTGCGCTTACGGGTCATTTCTAACAGGCCCAACTGTGAAAATCCAGTAAGAGTGGTTTTCACTCGGTCTTTCGCGAGTTGTTTTTTAAACTCAGCTAAAACTGCCTCTTGATGCTCGACTGGTGCCATATCAATAAAATCAAGCACTATAATGCCGCCTAAATTTCGTAAGCGCAATTGCCTTGCAATGGCCTGAGCGGCTTCTAAATTAGTTTTAAAGATGGTGTCATCAAAATTGCGTGCACCTACATATCCGCCTGTATTAACATCTACTGTGGTAAGGGCTTCGGTTTGATCAATAATTAAATATCCACCCGATTTTAAATCAACCCTTCGGCCCAAGGCTTTGGCAATTTCATCATCAATACTGAACAAATCAAAAATGGGGCGCTCACCCTTGTAATGTTGCAACTTGGCCACTGCCCTAGGCATATAAGTTTCACCAAAGACCTTTAGTTTGCCAAATTGCTCTTTGGAGTCAATATAGATCACTTGAGTTTCTTCTGCTACTAAGTCGCGTAGCACTCGCTCTAACAAACTCAAGTCTCGATATAACAAAGTAAGAGGCGGATATTTTTTTGAACCCGTTTTAATCGAGGCCCAAGTTCGCCTTAAATAAGCGATGTCATCAGCGAGTTCAGCATCTTTTGCATCTTCAGCATTAGTGCGCAAAATAAATCCGCCACCTGCTTTGGCATCATCGGCGAGTGCCATTTTAGACACTCTTTGACGCAGTGCTTTTCTTTGCTCTGAGGGAATTTTTTGTGACACACCAATATGATCGTCTTGTGGCAAATAAACCAAAGAGCGACCTGCAATACTAATTTGAGTGGAAAGCCGAGCCCCCTTGGTTCCAATAGGGTCTTTAATGACTTGTACCAATAAGGTTTGCCCTTCAAATACCTGTTTTTCTATGGGTAGTGGTGCGGGTGGTGTTGCGCCGCTTTGTGTAGGAGCGTCAAAATCGGTGTGCCTAGCAGCGATGCTGCTTAATAAGTCGGCAACATGCAAGAAAGCGGCTTTTTCAAGTCCAATATTAATAAATGCAGATTGCATACCCGGCAAAACTCGAACCACTTTACCAAGGTAAATATTGCCAACTAAACCCCTCTCTAGGGTGCGCTCTACATGAAGTTCTTGCACCGCTCCTTGCTCTACCACAGCTACCCTTGTTTCTTGTGGAGACCAGTTAATTAAAATTTCTTGATTCATAGGGTTTTGATGGATTTGAAAATATTGCCCTAGCAGAATAAATGAAAAGGCCGATTAAATAGACCAGTTGATTTGCCTTAGTAATTGAGCACACTCGAATAAAGGCAAACCCATAATGCCAGTGTAACTTCCTTCTATATTAGCAATAAAAGCTGCTGCACGCCCCTGTACAGCATAAGCACCCGCTTTACCAAAGGGTTCTTGAGTCGCTACATAGCGCTCTATTTCCTGTTTAGTCATGGGGGCAAAAATCACCTTGGATTGACTTAAACCATGATAAAACTTTTGCTCATGATAAAGCGATAAGGCGGTATAAACAAAATGCTCTTGACCAGCTAAAGCGCTTAGCATTTGTACTGCATTAGCTGCATTAATGGGTTTTCCCAAGATTTGTTGGCGCAGTGCAACTGTAGTGTCCGCACATAAAATAGGAGCGGCAGGCCATCCTAGGCGCTCACGCCGTGCGACAGCCGCTTGTAACTTGAGTTTAGTGACTCGCCGCACGTAATTAAGCGCTGCCTCACTAGGCAAAACCTTTTCTAAACTTTCAGCATCTTCATCGGCTTGTGGTAATAAGAGCTGATGACTCACTCCTAGCTGATTGAGCAACTCTTGCCTTCGAGGACTTTGTGAGGCCAAATAAATAAACTTACTCACGATGATAAGGATGATTGGTTAACAAGGACCATGCCCGATAAAGTTGCTCAATTAATAAAACTCTTACCATCGCATGAGGTAGAGTTAAATCAGAAAGCTTAATGGTTTCATCGGCAGTTGCTTTTAAACTAGGGTCTAGGCCATCGGGGCCACCAATCATCCATACCACTTCACGGCCGTCTTGTTGCCAAGCTGACAATCTTTGAGATAGTGCTACGGTAGTGAGGCCCTTGCCACGTTCATCTAAAATAATACGCCTACAGCTCGTGGGCAAGGCAGCCTCTATGCGAGAGGCCTCTGCCAACATCAGCTGAGCGGTAGATTTACCAGCCCGAGGTTCTGCCTTGACCGCTTTGAGCAAGGGTTTTACTTCCGCAGGAAAGCGCTTGTGATAGTCTTCAAAAGCGGTATCTACCCATGCTGGCATTTTTTGACCGACCGCAACAATATGGATTTTCAAGTCCTGACCCTTACTCTTACTTAAATGACCCTATCAAGAGTGTATTAAGCCTTTTTACTCGCTACTTTTTTAGCCGGTACTGACTTTTTAGCTGCCACGGTTTTTTTGGCGGCTGGTTTACCAATCACCACTTTGGTCACTGGTGCTGCCTGCACTGCTTTAACCGCTGTTTTGGCTGCAGTTTTAGCTGGAGTTTTAGATTGTACTGCTGCTTTTACAGACTCTACAGCAGCCTTGACTACTGCTTTAGTAGCCGTTTTGCTAGCGGTTTTTGCAGGTGCTTTAGTGCTTGTTTTAGCTGCTGTTTTGCGAGCTGCTTTTACAGGCGTAGCAACAACTGATTCTGCCACTTTTTTAGCTGCTTTTTTAATAACGGTCGCGGCATCAATGGCTTTTACAGCAGTGCTTGTACTAGTTTTACGAGCTGTAGTTTTACGAGCAGGTGCTGCTTTGCTTTCAGCTTGTTCTTTATTTTTAGCAGCGGCTTCGCGGCGCATTTTAACGGGCGTTTCACCCCACAAGTCTTCAAGACGATAATATTCGCGCACTTTAGGTTGCATGATGTGGACCACTGCTGAGCCACAATCGACTAATACCCACTCACCGTTTTCTTCGCCCTCGACGCGGGGAATATCAAAACCAGCGCCTTTTACTGCATCACGTACAGCTGATGCTAGTGCACGTGTTTGACGGTTAGAAGTACCGGAAGCAACAAAAACACGCTCAAAAAGAGAAGATTGTTGCTCGGTGTCGAATACTTGAATTTCTTGTCCTTTTACTTTTTCTAAAGCATCAAGGATAACGCGTTGGAGTTTTTGTACGCCGCGTTTGGCTGTTGTTTCTTTGGTCATGGAATCACTTAATAAATCGAATGTTATTGAATATACCTTGCAACCTACTGTTTTGTAAGCGAGATATAAAAATTTGAAGTCAATTAGCCTGAATAAGGGGTTAAAAGGTGGCTTTTACGCACTAATTAAGCGTTTCAGAACTACTTGAACTATTGCTTATTGCTATTTTAAAGTTTTTATCAAA
>JALQUL010000356.1 GCA_023260735.1 Limnohabitans sp.
TATGGCCCATTGCGTAACACTTTAGGCATGAGCCGAGTAAAAGTAGCTTATACCGCTGGTGAAGCGATTGGTCCCGATTTATTTACTTTTTACCGCTCGATTGGGATTAACCTCAAACAATTGTATGGTTCAACAGAAACCGCAGTGTTTGTATGTTTACAACCCGATCATGAAGCTATGGCAGATACTGTGGGTGTGCCATGTGAAGGCGTTGAAATCAAGGTTGCAGATAACGGTGAGATCTTAGTCAAATCACCTGGCTTATTAAAAGAGTATTATAAAAATCCAGCAGCTACTGCAGAAGTTTTAACGCAAGATGGTTGGTATCACACCAGTGATGCAGGCTTTATTGATGCCAAAGGCCATTTAAAAATTATTGACCGTGTAAAAGACGTAGGCCGTATTAAAGGCGGTACTAATGATGGCGCCATGTTTGCACCAAAATATGTCGAAAACAAACTCAAATTTTTCCCACATATTAAAGAAGTAGTGGCTTACGGTGATGGTCGTGATCAAGTTTGCGTCATGATTAACATTGACATTGAGGCCGTAGGTAACTGGGCAGAACGACGCAATTTACCGTATGCTGGTTACACCGATTTAGCGCAAAAACCAGAAGTTTATTCGCTTATTAAAGAATGTATTGAAAAAGTCAATGCTGATTTAAGTCGTGACGAGTTATTGGCTGGTAGCCAAGTGAGTCGCTTCTTGGTGCTACATAAAGAACTTGATGCCGATGATGGTGAGTTAACTCGTACGAATAAAGTACGTAGGGGGTTTATCGCGGAAAAATATCAACCCTTAATTGATGCCTTATATGGCGGAATGAAACAGCAATATATTGAAACCCAAGTCAAATTTGAAGATGGACGTACTGGTAAGGTGAGTGCCACTTTAAAAATTGACGACACCCAAACCTTTGCAAAAGTGAAAGCAGCGGCCTAATTATGAGTAAGAAAAAAATTGGTGACGTCATTTTAGATGTCCAAAATATTAGCTTGTCGTTTGGTGGTGTGAAAGCTTTAACCGACATTTCTTTTAACGTTAAAGAGCATGAAATTCGTGCCATTATTGGCCCTAACGGTGCTGGTAAAAGCTCTATGCTCAATTGTATTAATGGTGTTTACACACCGCAACAAGGCTCTATTACCTTTAAGGGGCAAAAATTCGATCACATGGATAGCCATCAAGTGGCGACTATGGGTATTGCTCGTACTTTTCAAAATTTAGCTTTGTTTAAAGGTATGAGTGTGATTGACAACTTAATGTCCGGTCGTAATTTGCGTATTAAAAGTAACTTGTTTATGCAAGCCTTGCGAATTGGGCCTGCACAACGTGAAGAAGAAAAGCACCGTGAATTTGTTGAAAACATTATTGATTTCTTAGAAATTCAAGCCTATCGTAAAACACCTGTAGGTCAATTGCCTTATGGTTTACAAAAACGTGTTGACTTAGGTCGTGCACTTGCCATGGAGCCACAAGTGTTATTACTTGATGAACCAATGGCAGGTATGAATGTTGAAGAAAAACAAGATATGAGTCGTTTTGTCTTAGACATTAACGACGAGTTTGGAACTACAGTGGTTTTAATTGAGCATGATATGGGTGTTGTAATGGATATTTCCGATCGAGTCGTTGTGCTTGATTACGGTAAAAAAATTGGTGATGGCACTCCAGATGAAGTGCGTAATAACCCAGATGTGATTAGCGCCTATTTAGGCACTAGCCATTAATTCAGAGCCCACATCGGAGAATTCTCATGGCATTTTTTCTTGAAACTTTAATTGGCGGCTTAATGGCCGGCATGTTGTATTCCTTAGTTGCCCTTGGCTTTGTATTAATTTATAAAGCCTCTGGGGTATTTAACTTTGCACAAGGTGCAATGGTGCTTTTGGCCGCATTAGCAATGGCACGTTTTGCAGAGTGGATTCCACTTTGGACAGGCTTGGATAATAAAGTGGTGGCTAATTTATTAGCATTTGCTTTGGCTGGTGTTGTGATGTTTGTAGTCGCCTGGGCCGCTGAGTTTTTAGTGCTTAGACACTTGGTGAATCAAGAGGGTGCAACACTTTTAATGGCCACTCTTGGTATTAGTTATTTTTTAGATGGCGTGGGTCAAACTATTTTTGGCAGCGATATTTATAAAATTGATGTGGGTATGCCAAAAGATCCCATCTTTTTATTAGATTCGCTTTTTGAAGGCGGTGTTTTAGTTAATCAAGAAGATGTTTATGCAGCTTGTATTGCCGCAGCGCTGGTAGTTTTACTTAGTATATTTTTCCAAAAAACTAAAACAGGTAGAGCTTTACGTGCAGTGGCAGATGACCATCAAGCAGCTCAATCAATTGGCATTCCACTCAATCGTATTTGGTTTATTGTTTGGTGTGTTGCTGGTGTAGTGGCCTTGGTGGCAGGCATGATTTGGGGATCTAAATTAGGTGTGCAGTTTTCATTAACTACAGTGGCGATGCGAGCCTTGCCAGTGGTTATTTTGGGTGGTCTTACTTCTGTACCTGGTGCCATTATTGGTGGCTTAATTATTGGTGTAGGCGAGAAATTGTCAGAAGTATTTTTAGGTCCTTATGTAGGTGGTGGTATTGAAATCTGGTTCGCCTATGTATTGGCTTTGGTTTTCTTATTATTCCGTCCACAAGGTCTGTTTGGTGAAAAAATTATTGATCGTGTTTAAAACATTATCAACCAGCTCCAAATTTCAAAATCATTCAGTGAAAGACACACAAAATGTTTTATAGAGAAAACGGTCAATTTAAAACGAATTATCGTGATGACCAACAAATTTTCCCAATTGCACAAGATCGTTGGGCCATTATTTTATTAGTGCTGGCTGCTTTTTTAGTAGTGCCATTTTTTACCAGTGACTATATGTTTAGGGCAATTTTAATTCCCTTTGTCATTATGTCCTTAGCCGCATTGGGTGTAAATATTTTGGTTGGATATTGTGGCCAAATTTCCTTGGGTTCTGGTGCTTTTATGGCAGTTGGTGCCTATGCCGCCTACAACTTTTTTATTCGTGTACCAGGCTTGCCACTTATTGTTGTTTTAATTTTAGGTGGATTAAGCGCAACCGTCTTTGGTATCTTTTTTGGCTTACCAAGCTTGCGGGTAAAAGGTTTGTATTTGGCCGTGGCTACATTAGCAGCGCAGTTTTTTAGTGATTGGATGTTTTTACGTATTAAGTGGTTTACTAATTATTCTCCCTCTGGCTCTGTATCGGTAAACGATTTATCGGTACTGGGTATGTCGATTAACTCACCACTTTCAAAATATATTTTATGTTTAAGCGTGTTGGTAATTATTGCTATATTGGCTAAAAATTTGGTCCGAGGTGCTATTGGTCGTGAATGGATGGCTATTCGTGATATGGACGTGGCTGCTGCCGTCATTGGTATTCGCCCTATGTATGCCAAGTTAACCGCATTCGCTGTGAGCTCATTTATTGTGGGTGTAGCCGGTGCATTATGGGGCTTTATTTATTTAGGCGCTTGGGAGCCTGCTGCGTTTTCAGTTGATATTTCTTTTAGATTGTTATTCATGGTCATTATTGGTGGCATGGGTTCCATAATGGGTAGTTTTTTTGGCGCTGCGTTTATTGTGATTTTGCCAATTGCACTTAACCAGTTTTTACCAGTTCTGGGTAATTTGTTCGGAATTGAAATTTCAACTTCAGGAATTTCTCATGCTGAATTGATTATTTTTGGTGGCTTGATTGTTTGGTTCTTAATTGTAGAGCCGCATGGTCTTGCAAAATTATGGTCAATAGGTAAACAGAAGTTGCGTCTGTGGCCTTTCCCTCATTAATTGGGTAGTTTATTTTTCGTTTTTGGTTAGTGTTTAAATAGGAGACAAATATGAAAATTCGTAATCTCATTTTAGCGGCTGTAGTGGCTGCAGTGGGTTCAGTTGCTTTTGCGCAGGCAAAAGAACAGTTTTTCCCTGGTTTACCTTATCGTACAGGTCCATATGCGCCTAATGGTGTGCCATGGGCTAACGGTTATGCTGACTACCTCAAATTAGTTAATGCCCGTGGCGGTATTAACGGCGTTAAAATTCTTTATGAAGAATGTGAGACTGGTTATGACACCGCTCGCGGCGTAGAATGTTATGAGCGTTTAAAAGGTAAACATGGTGGCGCTACTGTCTTCCAACCTTTGTCAACTGGTATTACATTTGCGTTAACCGAAAAAGCACCTAACGATAAAATCCCACTTATTACCGCGGGTTATGGTCGTAGTGAAAGTCAAGACGGTACGGTATTTAAATGGAACTTCCCATTAGTAGGTACATACTGGTTAGCTGCTGATGCATTGGTTCAAGCAATTGGTAAAAAAGAAGGTGGCCTTGATAAATTAAAAGGTAAAAAAGTAACCTTGGTTTATCATGATAGTCCGTTTGGTAAAGAGCCGATCCCGTTATTACAAGAGCGTGCAGCCATGCATGGCTTTAATTTGCAATTATTGCCTGTGACCGCACCTGGTGTTGAACAAAAAGCAACTTGGTTACAAGTTCGTCAAGCACGTCCTGACTATGTTGTTTTATGGGGTTGGGGTATTATGAACTCTACCGCTTTAAAAGAAGCACAAGCGACAGGCTACCCACGTGAAAAAATGTATGGCGTATGGTGGGCTGGTGCCGAGCCAGACGTTAAAGACGTAGGTGATGGTGCAAAAGGTTATAACGCAGTAACTATGCAACATGGTGCCGAGCCAAATTCCAAAGTAGTTAAAGATATCTTGGCTAATGTGCATGACAAAGGTCAAGGTACAGGTCCTAAAGAAGAAGTGGGTCAAGTACTTTACATGCGTGGTGCTTTAAGCGCAATGTTGGCAGTTGAAGGTGTTCGCCGTGCGCAAGAGCGTTTTGGTAAGGGCAAAGTGGTAACTGGCGAACAAACTCGTTGGGGTTTAGAAAACTTAGCACTTGATCAAAAGAAATTAGATGCTTTAGGTTTTGCAGGTGTAACACGTCCAATCAGTACTTCTTGTGCTGATCATATGGGCTCTAACTGGGCTCGTATCCATACATGGGATGGTAAAAACTGGAAATTCACTTCTGATTGGATTCAAGCCGATGAGCAAATCTTGAAACCACTCGTGAAGTCAACAGCGGCTAAATACGCGGCAGAGAAAAAAATCACTCCACGTACACCAGCTGATTGCCAATCTTAATTTTCGAACAGAGCTAGCGTTTTAACTTAGCTTGCTGGGGGTTGCTTGCAGCCCCCAGCCGAAAGCGTAACTTCACTCTCTTACTTTTTCGGCTGGAAACTAAACTTTAATTATGAGCACTTCAAACATCGTCCTTAATGTCAACGGCATCGAAGTAATTTACAACCATGTTATTTTGGTTCTTAAGGGTGTCTCCCTTAATGTTCCAGAAGGCAAAATTGTGTCTTTATTAGGTGGCAATGGCGCTGGTAAAACCACTACACTGCGTGCCATCTCTAACCTTTTACAAGGAGAGAGAGGCGCCGTCACCAAAGGTAGTATTGAACTACGAGGTGAACGTATTGAAAACTTAACACCTGCCGAATTGGTAAAAAGAGGTGTAGTTCAAGTCATGGAAGGGCGTCATTGTTTCGCTCATTTAAGCATCGAAGAAAATCTTTTAACAGGGTCTTATACTCGTACAGACAAGGCCGAAATAGCACGTAATCTTGAAAAAGTTTATAACTATTTTCCTAGGTTAAAAACACGTCGTACCAGTCAAGCAGCCTACACCTCAGGTGGCGAGCAACAAATGTGTGCGATTGGTAGAGCTTTAATGGCCAGTCCAAGCATGGTATTGTTAGATGAACCTTCTATGGGTTTAGCGCCACAAATTGTGGAAGAAGTGTTTGAAATTGTGAAAGACCTCAATCAAAAAGAAAAAGTGACTTTCTTAATTGCTGAACAAAACACCAATATGGCGTTGAAATATGCTGATTACGGTTACATCATGGAAAGTGGTCGGGTGGTCATGGATGGTGTTGCCTCTGACTTAGCACAAAATGAAGACGTTAAAGAATTCTATTTAGGCATGGGTGGTGGTGAACGTAAGTCCTTTAAAGATGTCAAGAGTTACAAGCGTCGTAAACGCTGGTTGGCTTAATTCAATCGAAGAAAGAAATTTCCATGAGTCAATTTTATGATGCGCTTGAAAGCCGCGATCCTGCTATCCGTGAAGCGGCATTATTAGCTGCTTTACCTGCACAAATTGCCAACGCAAAAACCAATAGCCCCGCTTTTGCTCAAATATTAGCTAATGTTAATCCAGAGGCAATTACAACAAGGCAGGCTTTGGCTGCTTTACCCGTTACCCGCAAAAGTGAATTACATGCTCTGCAAAAAGAGCAGAGAGCAAACGGTGGTGACCCTTTTGGTGGTTTTAGTACTTTAGTTTATGGTGCTAAGTTACCCCGAATTTTTGCCAGTCCTGGTCCTATTTACGAACCAGAAGGCAAAGCCATTGACTACTGGAGAATGGCAAGAGCCATTTACGCCAGTGGTTTTAGAAGTGGCGAATTAATTCACAACTGTTTTAGTTATCATTTTGTGCCAGCTGGCTCAATGATGGAAACAGGTGCTCATGCTTTGGGTTGCAGTGTTTTTCCGGGTGGCACAGGCCAAACCGAACAACAAGTACAAGCCATCTCCGATTTAAAACCAGCGGGTTATATTGGTACACCTAGCTTTTTAAAAATCATTCTTGAAAAAGCAACAGAATTAGGTGTTGCCTTACCTAGTTTGAAAAAAGCCATGTTTGGTGGAGAGGCTTTCCCGCCTAGTCTCAGAGATTGGTATTTGGCCAATGGTATTGATGGTTACCAATGCTTTGCTACCGCTGATTTAGGTTTAATTGCCTACGAAACTTCAGCCCGTGAAGGCTTGATTTTAGATGAAGGTGTATTGGTTGAAATCGTGCGTCCTGGTACTGGCGACCCGGTAGCAGAAGGTGAGGTAGGTGAATTGGTAGTCACCTCTATGAATCCTGACTATCCTTTAATTCGTTTTGGTACCGGCGATTTAACTGCTGTCTTACCTGGTCATTGCCCTACTGGTAGAACCAACACCCGTATTAAAGGCTGGATGGGACGTGCAGATCAAACCACTAAAATTAGAGGTATGTTTGTTCATCCTGGTCAAGTCGATACCATTGCAAAACGGTTTCCAGAAGTGGCTAAAGCACGTTTGGTGGTATCGGGTGAAATGGCCAATGATCAAATGACCTTAAAATTAGAAGTCGCTCAAGCCAGTTCTGAGCTCAGCAATCAAGTAAGCGAAGCCATTCGCGACGTAACCAAATTGCGCGGTCAAGTTGAATTAGTTGAACTTGGTAGCCTACCCAACGATGGCAAGGTGATTGAAGACGCTAGAAGTTATCAATGAAAAGTGCTAATTAATAGTCTTGGTTGTGGGCTATGAGGTAATCCATACACTTTATGTTGAAGGGGTTTCCTATTATTGAATAGGATAACTCCTTTTTTAATGATTCATCGGTCGCCGATTGAAGCTAGTTGGTAGGGTGTATTAAAGCCCTAGAAAAATAAGTTTGGATGAATACCGATTATTGGCTAGCCCACTACCACAGCTAATTTTTCTCGCCCAAGACTTAGTTGAATTTCATGAGTAAAGCCTAAGAATTCTCCATCAGCGGCAATAGCTAATGTTTGTGGGCTTTGAATACAAAGGTTTTGGTAGAGATGAGTAAAAACTTCTTTTTGACCTAGGTGTTTTCCAAAGTTTAACAAGGGTAGTAAAGCTAACACACTGATTTTATTGATATTTCCAGCAATCAATAAGTTAATTTGCTGATCAAAGGCACTTGCATGTGGAGCTGCTGGCAGGCCCCCCCCAAACGTGCGGGTATTGAGGCTAGAGGCTAATAATGTGCTACCTTGATGTACAAGTTTTTCAGCCTTGTATATGGTGACTTGATTGATTTTTAAAGAAAAAATAGCTTTTATGGTGGCATATAAATAGCGTAATTTACCGGTTAAAAAGTGGGGTCCCTTGAGTGCCTGAAGTGCCACCTCTGCATCAAAACCACAAGAAAAACTACTTAAAAAAGGGCGATGAAAAGTTTTTTCATTCATTTCGTATTGCGCTAATCCTACATCCATTAGTTGCACTGGCTGATGCAGTGCCAGGTGTAGTGCTTCTTGCCAGCCTAGTTGATGTACCCTTAGTTCACGTGCACAATCATTACCACTACCCCATGGAATAATAGCTAACTCGAGTTGGCGCTGCAGTAGATTGGGTAATAGCTGAGAAATAGTACCATCACCCCCCACCACTATAAGCCGGCTATGCAAAGGTCGATTCAATACCCATTGCAAGGATTGGTCTAAATCGCTGGCAATATAAACCTCAAGCTCAATATTGATATTTTTTAAGTACTGTTTGATAGGATGAGTCAGGCGGGCTGCCTGACCACCCCCAGCCAAAGGGTTGAGTAAAATGGCACTTGAATGAGTCATTGGCATTTATAAATGTCAAAAACATCCATCATTAGTGTCCACCTGTTTGTGAGGCAAGACGCCTTACCTTACGTTGGTTTGCTTGCATGATTAAAAACAAGGCAGTAGAGAAAACAATCATAATGGTAGCTACAGCAGTTAACGCGGGTGTCATGCTGTCTCGTAGGCCACTAAACATTTCCCTCGGTAAGGTGCGTTGGTCGGGGCCAGAGAGCAATAAAGCAATTACCACATCATCAAATGAGGCTGCAAAAGCAAACACAGCACCAGAACCCATGGCAGGCACTATAGAGGGCAAAGTAACTTTCCAAAAAGTGATGTTAGGAGTTGCGCCACAAGCAGCTGCGGCTCTTTCTAAATTAGGGTCAAGTAACTCAAGTGCAGTTAACACCGGAACCACTACAAAAGGCACAGCTATCACCGTGTGCATGATCACTAGGCCAGTATAGGTACTAGTTAATGATAAAGGTGCTAAAAAAAAGTAAGCAGCAACGGCGATTAAAATGACGGGTACGATCATAGGGGAGAGCATAATCATTTTTAATAATGACGCCCACCAAGCTCTTTGCCTAGCCAATCCCAAAGAAGCCAAAGTACCTAAGATTAAAGAAAGCACAGTAGCAACTACACCTATCCATAAAGAGCGACCTAATGCGACCATCCATTTGTCGCCTGAAATGACTTCTTCATACCATCTGAAAGACAGGCCTGGTAGTGGGTAAGTTAAAAATGAGCCACTAGAAAATGACAAAGGAATAATGGCCGCAATAGGTACTAGCAAAAAAGCTAATACCAAGGCACAATAAAAATAATAAGCCAACTTCCATGGAGATGATTTCATAAGGGTATCTAAATTAAATTAATTTGGCTTTTGAAAAATAATGAAAACTTATTTAGCCCATTGACATGACTTTGCCACCCGACAATTTATGGGCTACATAGTACAAGATAATAGTACTTAAAAGCATTACCACGCCAAGCGCAGCAGCCATACCCCAGTTACCCGTTTCAGTGGTATAACTAGCAACAAAATAAGAAAGCATTTGGTCAGATCCACCACCTACTAAAGCAGGGGTAATGTAATAACCTAAAGCCAAAATAAATACCATTAAGCCGCCTGCTGCAATACCTGGAATCGCCATGGGTAGATAGACTCTAAAAAAAGCAGTCACTGGGTGAGCACCTAAACTTCCAGCGGCTTTCATGTACTGAGGGCCAATACCTTTGAGCACACTGTACAAAGGCAAAATCATAAATGGCAATAACACATGTGTCATGGCAACTAAAACACCTGTGCGGTTATAAATTAAGGTGAGCGGTTCGGCAATCACACCCAGTTTCATTAAAATTGAATTGACCAAACCCTCTCGTTGCAGCACTACTACCCATGCTGCAGTTCTCACCAGTAAAGAAGTCCAAAACGGTAATAGCACCAATACCATTAACCAGTCGGCGGTTTTTTCTTTGACTTGAGTTAGTAACATGGCCACTGGAAAACCCAACACAATACATAAAATAGTGACCGTTGCACTAATCATTAAAGTGCGCAGTAATACATCAATATAAATACGATTAGTTTCTTCGGTTAAAACAATAGAACCGTCTATGGTTTTCTTTAAGTCAAGGGCCGACAACAAGTAATAACTTGAAACGGGTCCTTGTGCATTTTGTATAGAAGCAAAAAATTGAGGACTGACCAATAAAGGGTCAATCTCTTGAAAATATTGCGCGGTAAAAACAATATTTGGGTTAACACTTTTGGCCGAACCTACTGCTCGAGCAGCGCGCATCAAGGTGCTACGCACACCATTGACCTCATAATTCAGACGCCTAGCTGCATCGGCCAATGTTTCTTTATGCCTGGCAATTAGCAAGTCAGTAGCCATGGCTTGATACACTTGTGGAGGTATCGCTTGAGTGGCTTGCCAGTTTTCAAGAGCCACAATAGTTTTCGGAAAAGCCAAGCCTACTTCTGTTTCACGAACAGAAAGTGAAAGTAACCAAATTAAAGGCGCAAGAAAAAACACCGCTAAATAGGCAGCCAAAGGAATAGATAATAAAGAACGGTGGCGCATAGGTGTAGCTTATTTTTTCTAGTGCAGAAATAAAAAACAAAAACAAAAAACAAAACAAAAAAGCAAGAGCTTGAAATACCTCAATGAAATAGACCCAATTGATGAACTAGGGTAAGAGGTCTCACCCTAGTCCTTGCTGCTACTAATTGATTTTTAGCAACAGCCAATTTTCCAATAATTAATAAAAATTAATTATTTTGTACCTGACCATTTTGCCCAACGCTCAGCCAATTTGTCGCCATTATCAATCCAGAATTTTGCATCTTCTGGGAAGGCAACGTTTAAGTTGTCTGGATTGGTTGGTAAGTCAGCGCGCAATGCTTTATCAATGAGTGGGTAAGCCGCACCATTGGTAACACCATATAAAACATATTTAGGTAATTTGGCTTGGTTTTCAGCGCGGCCAGCAAACTCTAAGAATTTTTCAGCATTGGCTTTATTAGGAGTGCCCTTCATAATGACAAAACTGTCCATTGTGTAAGGAGTATCTTTCCAAACAATTTTGAAGTTCTTTTTATCTTTATCGTTGGCTGCAGAAATACGACCGTTATAAGCAGTGGTCATGACAACATCACCAGCAGCCAACATTTGTGGCGGTTGTGCACCACTCTTCCAAAATACCAAATCAGCTTTAACAGAGTCTAATTTTTTGAAAGCACGTTCTACACCTTCAGGAGTGCGCAATGTTTTATAAACGTCTTTAGAGGAAACGCCGTCTGCAATCAAAGCAATTTCAAGATTCCATTTTGCACCATTGCGAATTGCACGTTTGCCAGGGAATTTTTTGGTATCGAAAAAGTCATTCCAACCTTTTGGAGTATTACCCTTGAGTTTGTCGCCATCATAGGACAAAACCAAATTATAAATAATGGCGCCAATACCACATTGATGAACTGTACCAGGTAAATAACGATTAGCGCCACCAATTTTGCTGGCATCTAATTTTTCGTATAGGCCTTCATCGCAACCCACTTCGAGTTCATCGGCTTCTACTTGTACGACGTCCCAAGTACTATTGCCACCTTTGATTTTAGTGCGCAATACACCAATACCACCATCCCAAGCTTCATCAGTCATTTTCACACCAGTAGCCATAAAGGGTTTGAAATAAACCTCTTTTTGACCATCTTGATAAGCGCCACCCCAAGATACAACGTTTAAGTCGCGTGATTGGGCATTAACGCCAAGCGTTGCTACAGCTACTGCCGATGTGGCAAGTAATTGGATTAAAGTATTCTTTTTCAATTGCATCTCCTTCGCATCACTGACAAATTAGTGGGATAAAAATCCGCACCTCACATTCTCAAGCTTAATCATTCATTTCATTTAATAATTAAGCTTGAAAAACCCAAGAATCATGAGCGTTAAACTCGATGAATAAATTTTGACCAATGGCTAAACCCGCTGGAATTAAAGAGCCAGGTAATTTAGCTAACCACTGAACTGGCTCATTGGCGGTTTGACCTAATTGAGGCAATTGTAATAACAATCGAGCGTGATCACCTTGATGGATAATGTCTTGCACTGTCGCAGCCAATCGGTTGGTATCGGCAGAACTAGTTGGCGTATTATGGGTATCTGAGACGATGAGTCTTAAAAATTCGGGTCTAACACAAAGTGTAGAAGCGCTTCTTGTGTTTATAGAGGATCCCACCGCTGGACGTGCAAACAAACTCAAACCTTGTGTTGTTTTGATTTCCACACTGGCGTTATTTTGTGCAACAACCGTGCCAGAACTTAAATTGTTATCACCTAAAAAACTAGCTACAAATGGGTTGCTTGGTTGATGATAAAGTTCGGTAGGGCTACCTAGCTGCGAAATACGTCCTTTATTAAACACAACAATTCGATCTGATAAAGTCATGGCCTCTGATTGATCGTGAGTCACAAACACCATGGTCACGCCCAATTCACGATGCAAACGTCTGATTTCGAGTTGCATTTCTTCGCGTAATTTTTTATCTAGGGCCGATAAAGGCTCATCCATTAACACTAGTTTTGGCTCGAATACCAAAGCCCTAGCTAAAGCCACACGTTGTTGCTGACCTCCTGATAACTGAACCGGTTTGCGATTGGCGTAGTCAGCTAATTGCACTTTGTCTAGTGCTTGTTTCACACGTTGATCAATTTCTGCTGCGGGCACTTTTCTCACTGAGAGTGGAAACGCCACATTTTGCGCAACTGTCATGTGCGGAAACAAAGAATAACTTTGAAACACCACACCCATATTGCGTTGATGCGGAGGCAAACTTTCAATGGCTTTGCCATCTAATAAAATTTGTCCACTAGTGGGTGCTTCAAAACCCGCTAACAACATTAAAGTGGTAGTTTTACCAGAGCCAGATGGCCCTAATAAAGTTAAAAATTCTCCAGCTTCAATCTTAAGATTCAGTTCTTCGATAGCCGCGCTACTACTTCCGGGGTAGCGTTTAACAATATTTTTAAACTCAATTAAAGCCATGTTTTAACCCATTGATGCGTATCTTCAAGTGCCATTGCGAGGCGATCAGTTAGTTGTTTAATTTGTTCAGGGTTAATAATTAAAGGAGGGGAAATAGCAATAATATCACCGCCCAATACGCGTGTAATTAAACCGTGAGCTTGAGCTCTAGCTACCATATAGGCGCCTACACCTTTGCTAGGCTCAAATGGTTTTCTTGAGGCAGGGTCTTGCGCTAATTCAATGGCACCAATGAGGCCAATACTGCGTACATCACCCACAATAGGATGACCTTTGAATTGAACTAAATTGGCCGCCAAATGAGGCCCCATATTTTGTACATGTTGGAACACATTATCTTGTTGATAAATACTAAGCGTTTCAAGGGCTACTGCACAAGCAACAGGATGACCACTATAAGTGAAGCCATGACCAAAAGTACCAATTTTGGCACTGGCATCTGCAATGGTTTGATAGACCTCGTTACTCACAAATAAAGCTGACATTGGCACATAAGCCGAGGTCAGCATTTTTGCTACTGTGATCATATCGGGTTGCAAGTTGTAATGGCTACTGGCAAAGGCACTTCCTATACGACCAAAGCCGGTAATCACTTCATCAACACAAAACAAAATATCATGTTTTTTAAGAATGGCTTGTACACGTTCGAAATAGCCATCTGGAGGAATAATCACACCACCTGCACCTTGAATAGGTTCAGCAAAAAAGGCGGCGATGGTTTCGGGGCCCTCTTTGGTAATCGTATCTTCGAGTTCTTGAATTAAACGATTTAAAAATTGCTCAGGTGTTTCAGAGGCTGCACCAAATTGATAAAAATGTGGTGCGCCTACACGAATAACACCTTCAATTGGCAAATCGAACATCGCATGATTAGCGGGTAAACCAGTAAGAGAAGCACTAGCTAAAGTAACGCCGTGGTAGCCCTTATTACGTGCAATAATTTTTTTCTTTTGTGGTTTACCACGTGCATTGTTGTAATAACGAATCAGTTTTACAGCGGTGTCATTTGACTCGGAGCCAGAGTTGGCAAAAATGACTCGGCTGTCTTTTATGGGAGCCATAGCCGTGAGCTGTTCTACTAACTCTGGAACTCGGCCAGGAACCTTTCCTGTAAAAGAGTGGTAGAAAGGCAGAGTTTGAAGTTGTTTATGAGCGGCCTCCACTAAACGCGATTCAGAAAAACCTAATGAAGTACACCATAAACCAGCCATGCTTTCGATGTAGGCCTTGCCATTTTCGTCAAAAACTTCAATACCTTTACCAGAGGTAATAACCAGTGGTCCTGTTTTTTCAAATTGTCGAAGTTGTGTATATGGGTGAAGATGATGGGCAATATCGTTTTGGCCGATTTTTGAAATAGTCATGGTTGAGCAGTTAAAAGTACAAAAGTCGTTCAATCATGAACAAAAAAAAATAAAAAGTCAATCAATTCCGAGTTGAACAGTTGGAATGAGTAGTCAAAATGATGCGCAATTAGACAGTTGAATGAAAGGATTTTAATTGAGCTTAACCACACAATTAACTACAGCTGTAAGTATGCACTTTACAAATGAGTTACAGAGACGGTATTTACCCTAAAAACGTGGCTTAGCCCTTGTATCAATGGCCTTGCAAAGAGGAAAATTTTGGAGCTCTATTAATTCACTGTCACCGATATGACTAATAAACGTGTTTTAGAGGGAGATGCAGGAAAAACCCTTACTGGTTTCTGACCAAAAAAAGTTATAAACAAGCTTCTCTAACCAACAGGAGGCTCTGTGGATTTTTTACAGCAGGTTATCAGTGGCCTGGCACAAGGCTGTATTTACGGCTTAATTGCCTTGGGTTTTGTACTGATTTATAAAGGCACAGAAACAGTGAGTTTTGCTCAAGGCGAACTCATGATGCTAGGTGCTTTTGGTGGCTATGTTGCCATGAACACCCTAGGTTTCCCGTTTTGGTTATCGACACTTAGCAGTATTGCAGCAATGGCAATTTTTGGCATGTTACTCGAGAGAGTGGTCATAAGGCCAATTTTAGGACAGCCCGCTTTTTCAATTGTCATGCTCACCATTGGTATTGGTTATACGGCGCGTGGCTTAGTCACCATGATTCCTGTCTTGGGCACAGAGACTCACACCTTAGCAGTACCCTACAAAGATGAAATTTACCAATTGGGTAGTTTGGTAATTGGGGTAGAACAAATCGTCATTATTGCCGTCACTATTGTTTTATGTTTGGCTTTATTTTTACTTTTTAAATACAGCAAAATTGGTATTGCCATGCAGGCTTCTTCACAAAACCAATTAGCCGCTTATTACATGGGCATTCCTGTTAAGAGCATTAATGGTTTGGTTTGGGGTTTAGCTGCAGCTGTGGCGGCTGTAGCAGGTATTTTATTGGCTCCTATTACCTTTGTTCACGTCAATATGGGTTTTATTGGCTTAAAAGCTTTTCCAGCTGCAGTGGTGGGCGGTTTTGGTAGTCTGCCAGGCGCCATTATTGGAGGCTTAATCATTGGTGTTGCTGAGTCACTCGCTGGCTTCTATGCCCCCGAGGGAGTTAAAGATATTGCGGCCTATATTATTGTGTTATTAATGTTAATGATTAAGCCTAATGGTTTGTTTGGCGAAAAATTGCGGAAGAAAGTCTAATGCGATTCCTATTTAAAACAAATTACAACCAAGATATTCAGCTAGCTAAACATAGTGGACATGTGTTTTGGTATAGCCTGTTATTAGTGCTTTTAGTAGCTGCACCGTGGTTACTTTCTGAATATATATTGGCACAGTTAACCTTTATTTTGATCTATTCAATTGCAGGTTTAGGTCTCATGCTACTGGCTGGTTTTACTGGACAATTTTCGCTCGGTCATGCTGCTTTCTTAGGGGTAGGAGCTTATGTCCAAGGTTATTTAACTAACCATGGAGTGCCTTTCCCTGTCGCCTTATTAGCGGCTGCATTTATTTCTGCTTTAACAGGCATAGTAGTGGGTTTGCCTGCCTTAAGGGTAAAGGGAATTTATTTAGGTATTGCCACTATCGCTTTTGGTTATATCGTGGAAGAAGTATTTGCTAGGTGGGAGTCATTTACGGGGGGTAATGCGGGTATGAATTTAAAGGCTCCCGATATTTTTGGTTTTAAGGCCGATACGGGGGAGTCTTTTTACGCAGTGTGTTTGGTCTTAACCATTTTAATCACTCTAGGGATTCTCAATTTGTTGCGCTCCAGTACCGGTAGGGCATTTGTCGCTATTCGTGATTCAGAAATTTCTGCTCAAAGTATGGGTATCAATTTAGCCTATTACAAAACCTTGTCATTTGCTATTTCGGCGGCCTTAGCGGGTATAGCAGGTGCTTTATATGGGCACAACTTAAGATTTATTTCCCCCGATCAATTCAATATTATTCAATCCATTGATTTAGTTTTAATGATTGTGATTGGTGGTTTAGGTTTTGTGCATGGTGCGTTTTTAGGCGCAATTTTCTTAATTGCTATGCCGCAATTAATTAATTCTGTAAAAGATTATTTACCTGCCGTTGTGGGACAAGCTCCAGGGCTTCAAGCTTTTGTATATGGTGTTGTATTAATTGCTTTTGTTTTGTTTGAACCTATGGGTTTGTATGGTCGTTGGTTGAAAGTGCGAACCTATTTACAAATCTTCCCTTTCTATAGAAAAGGTATGTTCAAACGACAAAAGTCTTTCCAAAAATCCGATAGGCTGAAATAAGGTTAACCATGACGGATATATTGTTATCAGCAAAAGATATTAGCGTACGTTTTGGCGGCGTATTAGCCGTTAATAAAGTGAGCTTTGATGTCAAAAAAGGTGAAGTATTTACCTTAATTGGCCCTAATGGTGCAGGTAAGACTACGGTGTTTAATTTAATCAGCCGAATTTACCAGCCTACAGAGGGTGAGATCACTTATTTAGGTCAATCACTTACCTCACAACCCGCACATAAAATTGCGGCATTGGGTATTGCCAGAACTTTTCAAAACATTGAATTATTTGAGCACGCCTCGGTGTTGCATAACTTGTTAATTGGACATCACACCCATAGGCAAACGGGTTTTTGGAGTGAAGTATTTTTTACCCAAAAAACTCGTCAAGCCGAAATCAAAGCACGTGAAAAAGTCGAAGAGATTATCGAATTTTTGGACTTGCAACATCACCGAGATTCTTTGGTGGCTGGCTTGCCTTATGGTGTTCGCAAGGTGGTTGAGTTAGCAAGAGCGTTGTGCACCGAACCTCAGCTATTATTACTCGACGAGCCATCGTCTGGTTTAAATGTTGAAGAAACCGATGATATGGCTTTTTGGATTCAAGACATTAAAAACGAATTAGGCATTACCGTTTTAATGGTAGAGCATGATATGGGCTTGGTTTCTAAAGTATCGGATCGTGTAGTGGCGATGAACCAAGGTGCCGTGTTGGCAACAGGTACACCCCGAGAAGTGCAAACTAATGCAGCGGTGGTAGAGGCCTATTTAGGCTCAATTGATGATGTATCTTCACTTCGGAGGACAAAATAATGGCTGAAGTGATAAGTCCAGTCGTAAATGCAAGCAATGAAAACGTGTTGCTAGAGTTACTCAATGTAGAAAGTGCCTACGGCCCTATTAAAGCTATTAGAGGAGTAAGCTTAAAAGTGAGAAAAGGTGAGATTGCCACCGTATTAGGCTCTAATGGTGCAGGTAAAACCACCATTCTTAAAACCATCTCAGGCATTATTGATCCTCGTAAAGGCTCAATTACTTTTAATGGCAAAGACATCACTGCTAAAGACCCTGCTTTTATTGTTCAACAAGGTTTAAGCCATGTGCCAGAAGGGCGCGAGGTATTTCCATTACTTAGTGTCAAAGACAATTTATTAATGGGTGCTTTCACTCGTTCCGATAAAGATGGGGTAGCCAAAGATATTGAAATGGTTTATGACTATTTCCCAATTTTAAAAGAGCGAGCAACTCAAGACGCTGGTTTATTGTCAGGTGGTCAACAACAAATGTTGTCTATTTCTAGGGCTTTAATGGCAAGACCCAGTTTGATTTTATTAGACGAGCCCAGCTTGGGCTTGTCTCCTAAACTCACTAAAGAAATCTTTGAAATTGTGGTGCGTATTAATCGTGATCAAGGCACTACCTTTTTATTAGTAGAGCAAAATGCCAATATGGCATTAAATGCTTCCGATTATGGTTATGTGCTGGAAAACGGCAGAATTGTAATGGAGGACACTTGTGAGCGCCTACGCGAAAAAGACGATATCAAGGAGTTTTACCTCGGTATGAAAGAAGAAGGTGTACGTGATGAGCGTCGCTGGAAAAAGAAGAAAAACTGGAGATAACACTGAGGTGCCATAATATGAGTACGCTTTGGAATTTGAATCATCTTAAACCCGAAACTAATGTAGTGTTGCAAGGCGACACTATTGCCCATCTGTTTTGGAATGCCGTCAAGCAACGAGGACCCAACACCTGGATGCGTCAAAAAGACCTTGGCATTTGGCGTAGCTGGACCTGGAACCAAGTTGCCACCGAAGTTAGTGAAATTACCGGTGGTTTATTAGCGTTGGGTTTTCAAAAAGGCGATACCGCCTCTATTTTGGCTAATACAGTGGTCGAATGGGTGTGGTCTGATTTAGCCGTTCTATCAAGTGGTGGTGTGTGTAGTGGAATTTATCCCACTGATGCTGCTAGCCAAGTGCATTATTTGTGCGAAGACTCACGTACCAGTATTTTGTTTGTAGAAGACGATGAACAGCTTGACAAAGCCTTAGAAGTAAGGTCACAACTGCCTTTATTAAAAACGATTGTGGTTTTTGATATGGAGGGTTTAAGTAATATTCATGACGATCACATCATAAGTCTTGAGCAACTTAAAAAATTAGGTCGTGACTATTTAAAAAATAATCCTAATGCGATTGAACAGCGCGTAGCGCAAGTTCAGCCCGATGATTTAGCGATTTTAGTGTACACATCAGGCACTACCGGACGACCTAAAGGTGCCATGCATTTGCATAAGGGTTTAGTGTATTCAGCGATTGGTTACAACGTTTTATTGGCCCAGTATGAGTCCGATGAGCGTATGTGTTTCTTGCCTTTATGTCATATTGCAGAGCGTATGGGTGGTGAATATTTCCCGCTCTACACTGGGGCGAAAATTAACTTTGTAGAAAATCCTGAAACGGTTCCAGAAAACGTCAGGGAAATTGCGCCTACTGTTTTTACGGCTGTCCCGAGGGTTTGGGAAAAGTTTTATTCAGGTGTGGTGATTGCTTTAAAAGAGGCGGGTTGGTTGCAACAAGCCGTTTATGCTTGGTCAATTAAAGTAGGCCTTACTATTGCTGACTTGGTATTAGCCGGAAAAAATGTTCATCCTTGGCTTAAATTAAAGTTTCATATTGCACGATTTTTAACTTTAAACAATGTGAGAAAAATGATTGGTATTCATAGGGCGCGCTATTTAGTTACAGGGGCAGCTCCTATTTCTCCTGAGTTGATTAAATGGTATTTGGCCTTAGGGGTGCCTATGCTTGAAGTATGGGGCATGACAGAAACTTGCGGAGCTTCTTCGGGTAATGTGCCACAAAAAATTAAGCTCGGTAGCATTGGCCCAGCGGCTAGTTACAATGAAATGCGACTTGACCCTGTTACCCAAGAAATTCAAGTCAGAGGTCCTAATGTGTTTGCTGGTTATTTAAATCAGCCCGAAAAAACCGCCGAAACAATTGACGCTGATGGTTGGTTACACACAGGTGACGTGGGTAAATTGGATGAGGAAGGTTATTACAAAATTACTGACCGCATGAAGGATATTATTATTACCGCAGGTGGTAAAAATATTACGCCAAGTGAAATCGAAAACGATCTTAAGTTTTCACCATATGTTACAGATGCCGTCATTATTGGTGATAAGCGCCCGTACTTAACCGTTATTATTATGATTGATCAAGAGAATGTTGAAAAATATGCTCAAGATAATGATGTGCCATTTAGTAATTACGCTAGCTTGACAAGAACTGCAGCTGTGCAAGAATTGATACAGCAAGAGCTCGACAGAGTAAACAAAAATTTTGCAAGAGTAGAGCAAATTAAAAAGTTCTTCCTCCTTGATACGCAACTCTCAGCTGAAGATGAGGAGTTAACTCCCACCATGAAGCTCAAGCGCAAGTTAGTGGAGAAAAAATACAGTGCTCAAATTGAGGCAATGTACCGATAAGTGAAGAGGGTTTGTTAGATTCCGTGCTTTTTAGTTTGACATTGATAACAGGAGACAATATGAAAAAAATCAAAATCGCAAGCTTGATTGCTATGGCGACATTAGCCATGAATGTAAGCGCTCAAGGCGCTTCTCAAGGTGTTTCAAAGAATGAAATTATCTTGGGTTCCATCCAAGATTTATCTGGCCCATTGGCTGGTTTTGGTAAACAAATTCGTAATGGTCTTGAATTACGTGTTGCTGAAATTAATGAGCAAGGTGGTATTAATGGTCGCAAATTAGTGCTCAAAATAGAAGACTCTGGCTATGATCCTAAAAAGGCAGTATTAGCAGCTCAAAAATTAGTCAACCAAGACAAAATTTTTATGATGGTGGGTCACTTAGGTACTGCTCAAAATATGGCCGCCATGCCAGTACAGTTCGAGAAAAACGTGATTAACTTTTTCCCCGTTACTGCCGCTCGTGAAATGTATGAGCCACTTAACCGCTTAAAGTATGCTTTTGCTGCCTCTTATTTCGATCAAATGAAAACCGCATTGCCACGTTTGATCCAAGATAAAAAACCGAAAAAAGTATGTATTAATTATCAAGACGATGAGTTTGGCTTAGAAGTCTTACGTGGTGCAGAAGAAGGCTTAAAAGGCTTGGGTTTAACTTTTGCTGAAAAAACTTCTTTTAAACGTGGCGCTACAGATTTTTCTTCACAGGTTGCCAAGTTGAAGTCAGCTGAATGTGACTTTGTAGTTTTGGGTACTATTATTCGTGAAACCATTGGTACTATTGGCACTGCTAGAAAATTGGGTTACAACCCTACTTTCTTGGGCTCTAGTGCGTCCTATACTGATTTAATTCATAAATTAGGTGGACCAGCGATGAATGGTTTATATGCCACTCACACAACCGCTAATCCCTACCTAGATGATGCTTCACAACCAATTCGTTTCTGGGCTAACAAGTACAAAACGAAATTCAATGAAGACCCAACTGTTTTCTCTGCTTATGGTTACACCATTATTGACACCTTTGCAGTTGCAGCAGGCAAAGCCGGTGCGAACCTGAACACCGACAGCTTTATTAAGTCAATGGACAGCATCAAAATTGCTCCAGATATTTTTGGAAGTCCTGCCGCTAGTTATTCAGCCACTAAACGTTTAGGCAATGATCAGTCTCGTATGTCTCAAATTACCGATGGCAAATGGAAAGTAGTAATTGACTATCCAAGCAAATAATTCAATTTGAACTAAAAAGCCCTCGGTAAAATGTTTACTGAGGGCTTTTTTATTGTATTGTTTGGAGTTTTTAAGGCGCAGCACAATCTAAATTGTTAGCCAACCAACGTCGTCCTGCTTTTGGTTTGTTGAATTGCACCACTTGTACTAATTGGGTTGACAGCAGGCCTTGTTGTAACGTTAATTCAACATCACTTGCCCATGCTGCACTGGCTAGTCGCCATTCTAAAATATCTTCACATTCGCTTTGCCATTCAGGAATAGGAACTGGGTGACTGGTTCTAAAAATTCTTGCAATAGGTAGGTTATCAGGTGAATCGGAGCTAGGTTCCCATGCAAAGAAGTATTTTTGATTGGGTGAAAAAATCGGATAAGCATCAATTTTGGTTAATAGTCCCGATTGAAGACTCAATAAAAGCCATGTATTGCCCTGCGAAAATTGTTGTCTCACTACTAAATATTGAGACTGAGGTAAATAGTCCGTAACCGCATAACGCGCTTGGGCATCTGAAATGAGTTTGGTTCGCCCTGAGGTTAACCTCACTACTAAATGTTCACCTGTATGAGAAACTATTTTTGAATGTTGTTCATAAACCTGTTTTGAAATGTGTTCAGCGCATAAGGCTTCGGACTCAAATGTTTGGCATTTTTGTTGCCAAGGGGTTTTTCCAGTTGCAAGTGCTTGACTATTAGCCATGCTATGTACAACCAATAAACTACATAAAACAATTTGTTGAATTGAAAATGGTTTCATGAAAATAACGAAAAAATAATTTAAGAAACAATATAAGCCCCAGAGCCAGTCGATAATAACTTGCCGTCCTTGGCCCTAAACTCCATGCGAGTCGAAGCGACTCTAGAGCCTAGACGTAAAACTTCAGCATGCAGTTCAAACTCATCACTAATACCTGGGCGCAAATAATCAATACGTAGATCGATGGTACCCAATTTACCAAATCGGTGTAAACGCTGCATAGGTGCTTCATCCATATGCCTCGCTCCAATAGCTGCCATTACGGCTAGGCCACCCATTGCATCTAGTCCTGCACTAATGACGCCGCCATGAATTCGGTTATAACTAAAATGGCCTACTAAATCGGGTTTCATGGTAATTTTAGCGATTACTTTTGTTGGCGTAATAGAGGTAATTTTTAAACCTAAAACCTGATTAAAGACAATCATTTCTTCAAATATTTTACGTAAACCTTCGATAAATTCAGGTTCAAAACTCATTTCAGATAAAGGTAGGTTGGGGTGTTTCATGCACAGCCTTATAAAAAATAAAATAAAACTAAAAACTTTGTTTAGCTGCTAATTCTTTCATAATTTCTTCAGCTCCCCCACCAATCATCATGACTTTGACTTCACGGTAAATACGCTCACAAGCAGTACCCCGCATAAAGCCCATGCCACCCAAAATTTGTACCCCTTGATCGGCACAAAACTGCATAGTTTGAGTGCAATGATTTTTTAGCAAACAAACATGTGCGACCCATTGAGGGTCGGGTTGATGATCGGTGAATGGACTGTAGTCAATTTGATCACAGACTCGCCACAACATGCCCAAACTACTTTGAATGCGCATTTGCATATCCATTAATTTATGCAAAATGACTTGGTGTTCAATTAAGTTTTTACCAAAGGTTTGACGTTGTGAACTCCATGCGAGTGCTTCATCATAACAGGCTAATGCAAAACCAATAGCAGCAGCACTCATTGATAAGCGTTCGGCGTTAAAGTTAGACATAATCATTTTAAATCCAGTGCCTACTTCTCCCACTACATATTGGCTAGGTACTCTTACTTGATCAAAACGAATATGTGCAGTGTCAGAACACCACCAGCCCATTTTTTTTAACAAAGTGCGTTCTATACCAGGCAAATCAGTAGGTATTACAATTAATGAAATTCCTCTTGCTCCTTTAGTCATTTGACTGCCGTCTTTGGTGTAGGGGGCTTCACCCGTCCGTACAGCCACTGTTAAATAATCGGCCCTATAACCAGACGTAATAAATACCTTTTCACCACTAATCACCCAGTCATTGCCATCTAAATAGGCATGAGTTTTTAAGTGGGCCACATCGGAGCCACCATTGGGTTCCGTAATAGCTAAGGCGGCAATTTTTTCACCTGACAAGACAGCCGGAATAATCGTTTGTTTTAAAAAGTCGCTGCCATGATGGAGTAAAGGCGGAAGGGCAATGTTATGGGTTAATAGACTGGATAATAAGCCGCCACTTTTGGCATAACGACACAGGGCTAAAGACATCACAGAACGCATTCTATGACTGGCTGGAGAGCCACCTAGGGCTTGAGGATAAGCTATTCCTAATAAGCCAGCACTCGCTGCTTTTTGATGTAGTGGCCTAGGAAAAGCCTCTGCTTCATCCCACTCATTAATAAAAGGGGCAATTTCTTTTAAGGCAAAGCGTTTGGTATTATCCCAAATAGCGGTTAAGTCTTCATTGAGTTGTGGACGCCCATAATCTTGGTAAAGGTCAATATCACGCATAAAAATCCTTCATTTAAAAAAGCCGTGTCATGCAAAATACACCCGCTATTAATTGACAGCGATAGGACTCAATTGCAATAACACCTGACCTGTTTTAGCTTGTTGTCCTGCTTGGATTAAAATTTCAGCAACCATTGCAGAGCCACTTGCCACAATTTGTTGCTCTAACTTCATACTTTCTAAAACTACTAGGCACTGACCCTTTTCGACAGTGTCACCTACTTTTACTGTGATTTGCAAAACTTTGCCATTCATTGGGCTACGCAGGCTACTTGCCTGTTTCGACGCTTCTTGTCGTTTAACGGGAGAAAAGCTACGGTCTTGAATGCTGCTGTTGCCCCAAGGAGTTTGTATCCATAAAGAATGTTCATTATCTTCAGAGCATTTCACCGTATAACTTTGTCCTTGATGAAGTAGTTGTAGGTGTTTTATTTTTTGATCAAAGCAAGCGTACACTAGTTCAAACTCAAAGCTTTCATTGCCATGTTGCAATTGCAGAATCAATTTTGAATTTTGTTTTTGGCAAAGCACAGAAAAATGATGGAGCTGCTCAGAGTTTTGAAACACCAATGGCCTGGCAAAGGGCGCACATAAATGCTGATTGAAACTTGATGAATAGCTGGCGTTTAAATCGAAGTCGGCATTCGAGCGGGTATGAAGCCAACCCTGGTGCCAATATAAAAGACAGGCTAAAAGGCCCAAATGAACAGGGTGATTTTGATTGAGTTGAAGTTTTTGATGAAGTTTGCCGAGGTGATCAGTTAACCAATGAATATGTGCCTGACCATTGATAAAATCTTGGTCCATTAAAATCGCTTGCAAAATATCTTGATTGGTTTGAATCCCAAACAGCTGACTATTGTTGAAAGCCCAATTGGCTTTTTGAATGGCTTGTTCACGGTTTTGTCCCCATACAATCCACTTACCTATCATGGAGTCATAAAACGGACTGATTTCCAAGTCGTTTTGAAGTGCGTGATCAATTCGTACTGAATTGCTTGGTAAAGCAAAACAATTCAAGCATCCGGTTTGTGGAAAAAATAAATGATCTTCAGCACACAGCCTTAGCTCAATCGCATGACCTTGCGGTTTTAATTGGTTTTGATGAGTAGTTAGTTTTTTCCCCATAGCCACTTGTAGTTGCCATTGCACTAAATCAATTCCGTAGCGTAATTCTGTGACTGGATGCTCGACTTGAAGTCGAGTGTTCATCTCCATTAAATAGAAACGATGATTCAGCGGAGCCTCAAAGAATTCCTCTAGCTTGTCATCATCATCAACCTCATTGACTGAAGATAAATTGGCCGGATGAAGTTCAAGTAAAAACTCAACTGTGCCTGCACCATAATATTGTGCTGCTTTGGCTAAATTAACGGCACTAAGGCAAATTTGTTCTCGTAGTGCGGCATCTAACACTGGACTCGGAGACTCTTCAATGATTTTTTGATGGCGTCTTTGTACCGAACAATCACGTTCGCCTAAATGTACAACTTGGCCGTGTTGGTCGCCAAAAATTTGTACTTCAATATGCCGTGGGGCTAACAAAGCACGCTCTAATAAAACACTGCTGTCATTAAAGGCATTTTTTGCCTCTTGCTTAGCACTTTCTAAAGCACTCAATAGGTCGGCACTTTTATCAACTTTACGCATCCCTCGGCCGCCACCGCCATTCATGGCTTTGACCATTAAGGGGTAGCCAATTTTATCAGCATGCTCTTGCATGACCGTATTACTTTGGCTGTATTCACTGACTAGGCCATATTCGTCTAGGCCGTCATAACCTGGTAAACAAGGAACTCCTGCTTGTTGGGCTAATCGTTTAGCAGCCGCTTTGTTACCCAATAAGCGAATAGATGCAGGGCTTGGACCCACCCAAATCAAACCAGCATCTATTACCGCTTGAGCAAAATCGGGATTTTCGCTTAAAAATCCATAACCCGGATGAATAGCGTCTGATTGTGTTGCTAATGCAGCTTGAATGATTTTTTCAATGTCTAAATAACTTTCTGCTGGCGTGTTGCCACCCAAAGCATAGCTAGTGCTAGCTTGTTGTACATGCAAAGCGTTGGCATCCACATCGGAATAAACGGCTACCGTTTCAATCCCCATTTCATGAGCAGTACGAATAACTCGGCAGGCAATCTCGGCGCGGTTGGCAATAAGCAATCGTTTCATAATGAGCTATTCAAAGGGCTAGAGTGAGTTAAAAAATCAAGCAAAATGCAGGCGGATTAACGAACAGGTTTTTTGGCTATAGCCATGAGCTTGGACAAAATACCTAGCATTACCTCATCTGCACCTCCCCCAATAGAGCCTAAGCGGCCATCACGGTACATACGAGAAACTTTGTTTTCATAGGTAAAACCCATACCACCCCAAAACTGTAAACATCCATCGGGAATAATTCGATTAAGACGACCTGCTTTGAGTTTAGCCATAGAGGCTAATTCTGTGACGTCTTGGCCTGCAATATACAATTCACAAGCCCTGTAGGTGAGAGCTTTGAGGCTTTCTAATTCGGTCTTCATTTCCGCTAGTTTAAATTGCACATATTGTTGATCGGCTAAGCTACTACCAAACATTTTGCGCTCTTGTGCCCATTCAATCGTCCAGGCAATACAATTGTTTAAAGACTCTAAACAACTCGCCGCTGCCCATAATCTTTCTTCTTGGAACTGCATCATTTGATACATAAATCCAGCGCCCTCTTGACCTAATAAATTGCGTTGAGGTACTCTCACTTCATCAAAATAAATTAAACCGGTATCACTACTATTCATACCAATTTTTTTAATTTTCTGTGCCACACTAATTCCTTTAGTGAGTTGTCCTTTGGGGCCATCTCGCATAGGCACCATAATCAAACTTTTATTCTTGTGTGCAGAGCCCTCACTGGTATTGACCAACATACACATCCAATCGGCTTGCAAACTGTTGGTGATCCACATTTTTTGACCAGTAATCACATAATCATCGCCGTCTTTTTTGGCAAAACTTTTAATCCCTGAAACATCGCTACCAGCGGTGGGCTCACTCACGCCAATACAACCCACCATATCGCCTGCAATCGCAGGAGCCAAAAATTGCGCTCTTAACTCATCAGAGCCAAATCTAGCTAAGGCAGGAGTGCACATATCGGTCTGAACACCAATTGCCATTGGAATACCACCACAATGTATATGACCTAAGGCTTCTGCCATAGCTAGGCCATAACTGTAGTCTAAACCTGCTCCACCAAAAGCTTCTGGTTTAGTGAGGCCTAATAAACCTAATTGACCTAAACCTTTAAAGACTTCATGAGCTGGAAAAATTTCTGCCGCTTCCCACTC
>JALQUL010000374.1 GCA_023260735.1 Limnohabitans sp.
AACAAAAATACCTGCCTAAGTTGGCCAGTGGAGAAATGGTAGGCGCTATTGCTATGAGTGAACCGGCTGCTGGCTCTGATTTACAAGGTATTAAAACCACCGCTATGCAACAAGCAGATGGCACTTATTTATTAAAAGGCAGTAAAACATTTATTACTAATGGCTGGCATGCAGATTTGGTCATTGTGGTGGCTAAGACTAACCCACAGGCTGGAGCGAAAGGCACGAGTTTATTTTTAGTTGAGCGTGGTATGCCTGGATTTGAAAAGGGTCAACGTTTGAAAAAAATGGGCTTAAAAGCGCAAGACACATCTGAACTGTTTTTTGATAATGTAGTACTTAACGAAGAACAATTATTAGGCGGCAAAGCTTTAGAAAATAAAGGCTTTATTTGCCTAATGGAGCAACTGCCCTGGGAACGTTTGCAAATTGCCATTATGGCGGTAGCAGCCACTCAAGCGGCTATCAATTGGACGGTGGATTATGTAAAACAAAGGCAAGTTTTTGGGCAGCCTGTGGCGGCTTTTCAAAACACCCGTTTTACCTTGGCAGAGGCCCAGACCAAAGCTCAAGTGGCGCAGGTTTTTGTCGATAAATGTATGGAGCTCGCTTTGGTCAATCAACTCGATACTGCTACTGCTAGCATGGCCAAATATTGGACCACTGATTTGCAATGCGAAGTAATGGATGAGTGTGTGCAATTGTTTGGTGGTTATGGCTATATGTGGGAATACCCAATTACCCGTGCGTTTGCAGATGCTAGGGTGCAAAGAATTTATGGTGGCACCAACGAAATTATGAAAGAAGTAATTACCAGGTCAATGGGTTTAGGTAAGTAATCGTTTTGTATAGCCTAGTTCGCTTGGGGGTTCTAGGCTGTTAATGGACCTAATTAATGTGACTTGATTCAAGCTATTTAAGTGTTGATAATAACAAGCTAGTTTCAGTGGTGGCAACGCTTTCAATACGTCGAATGCGTCCTAACACACTGTCAAACTCCTCTAAACTTTGGGCATGAAGTTCAGCCACAATATCCCATCTGCCGTTGGTGCTATGCAATGCACCGACGGCAGGGTCGCCTCTTAATGTTTTAAGCACCACTTCAAGTTGATTGCCCTCTACGGCAATGGTCATAAAGGCACGAATACGATGTTGCTGTGCCTCTGGTTTTAAGCGTACGGTATAACCAATTAAAATTCCAGCGCTTTCTAGTTTGGCCATTCTGTTTTGTACAGTAGCTCTCGAGACCCGTAAAATTTTGGCCAAGTTGGCAACTGGTGTACGAGCATTGTCACGCAGTAAAGAAATCAGTTGTCGGTCGGTATCATCCATTAAGTATTTTCGTGGGTTGATTACAAAATGCCATTTATTGCTGGCGATTTGCTAATTATATATATCAAATATATCATTTTATTGACTATCTATTAGCATCGCTTTGGTTGAAAATGAAGCTACTTGAGTGATTTGAGATAAAAACTAAAGAACTGTAAGCCCTTGCTTGGATTGCAGGGAAGTGTTTTTTCAAGCACATCTTTTAATTGAGCAACAAGTTTTTATTCATAAACTTGATCAATTAAAAAAACATAATAAACTGGAGAATCAAGATGGTGGACTATATCGGAATTGACACAATTCAAAAAATCATTCAGAAAATTGGCGTAGCTTCTTTTATTAAAGGCTTGGCC